>CAYPHP010000198.1:0-6864 GCA_964410045.1 uncultured Acidobacteriota bacterium
CAACGCCTTGAATTGGACGGTCTTGACTCCGGGCCGCGGGATGCGGACCACCCGGGTGTTCTCCTCGATTCAGTTTCTCAATGTAGCGCTGATGGCGCTGCTCGGCTACGGGTACGGCTGGTGGGGCCGCCGTCAGGAGCGGGCGGCTTTGAATCGCGGGCGGGCTCGCGTGGCCGCGCGGCTGGCCAGCATCGCCGCCGCCCTTCCCCGGCCTGACGAAGGTCCGCCGGACTGGGCGGCAGTAGCCGCCGAACTGCGCGGGTGTACTGGACTGGCACAATCCGCCGAACAGATTTTGGTCCAGGAGGCGGTGGGCATGCGAAAGCTGAAGTACAATTAGCCTGGCCGTCCACTGATATTGATTCTTTTCTTTTCCTGGGCTGCCTGAATTGACCAGAATGCAGGGGTTGCTGCAGGACGTGCGTTACGGATTGCGCCTCTTGTGGCGGTACCCTGGCGTCACCACGGCGGTGGTGCTGGTGCTGGCTCTCGGGATCGGCGCCAACTCCGCCATCTTCAGCGTAGTCAACTCCCTCCTGTTGCGCCCGCTCCCGTTCCGCGATCCGGAAGCCCTGGTCCAGGTGGTGAATTTCGAACGCAGTTCCGGTCAGGACCGCCCGGTGGTTTCCGCGCAGATGTATCTGGACTGGAAGAGCCAGACCACCGCGTTTTCCGATCTGGCCGCCTACAGCTTCCTGTATTTCAACGTGACGGGTGATGGCCAGGCCGAGCGCCTGCAGGGACTGCGGGTGTCGGCCAGTTACTTCTCGCTGCTCGGCGTGCCTCCGGCGTTGGGACGGGACTTCACGCCGGAAGACGAACAGACGCTGAAGCCCCGGGTGATCATTCTCAGCAATGGTCTGTGGCGCCGGCGTTACGGCGGCGATCCCACCGTGGTGGGCCGCAAGATCCTGGTGGAGGGCGAGCCCTACACCGTGGTCGGAATCCTGCCGCCGGAGTTTCGCATTTTCCGGGTTTTGAATCGCGAGTTGGACGTCTGGGTTCCGTACCCCATCCACGGTACGGCGGACGACCGTCTGGACCCGGTCCTGTTTGTCTACGGGCGTCTGAAGCCGGGAGCGTCTTTGGCGCAGGCTCAGACGGAAATGGACGCCGTCGCGGCGCGCGAGGAGAAGGAGTATCCGCAAACCAACACGGGCTTGGGCGCGCGGGTGCGGCCGATGCAGCAATCCTGGACGCGCGTGATCCGGCCCGTGCTGTTCCTGATGCAGGCCGCGGTGGGATTCGTGCTCCTGCTGGCTTGCGGCAACATCGCCAATCTGCTGCTGGCTCGCGGCGCCCTGCGGGTTAAAGAGATGGCCGTGCGCGCGGCGATGGGCGCCGGACGGCTGCGTCTGCTTCGCCAGGGGCTGGTGGAAACACTGATGCAGACGCTGCTCGGCGGGCTGGCCGGACTGGCGGTCGGGTTGCTGCTGATTTACGTGCTCAATCGCTGGGTTCCTTACAACGCCGTCAATCGCTGGTATGAATTCCAGCTTGACGCGCGGGTCTTCGTCTTCTCGCTGGGGCTGGCATTGCTGGCCGGACTGCTGGCCGGGCTGGCTCCGGCCCTGCAAGCTTCCTTGCTCGATCCCGGCGAGACCCTGAAGGAAGCGACGCGCAGCGCCACCGGCAGCCGTCGCGGGCGGAGGTTCCGGCAGATTCTAGTGGTGGTGGAAGTGGCGCTCTCCGTGCTTCTGCTGACCGGCGCCGCCCTGTTGATGCGCAGCTCGTGGGGCATGTACAGCATGGACCGCGGGCTTTCCACGAGCAATCTGCTCAAGGGCCAGCTCTGGCTGCCCAAGGCTCGATATCCGCAGCCTCCGCAGGCCGCGCGCTTCTACGAGGATCTGGTGGCGCGACTGGCAGCGTTGCCGGGCGTGGAGTCAGCCGCCGCGGTGAATTTCGTGCCGCTGGATGTGCAGTCAACAGTGGTCCCCGTGGAGATCGACGGCCAGCCGTTGCCGCCTCCCGGTCAGCAAAACCTGGTCCGCTATTACGTGGTGACGCAGGAGTACTTCCGAACCGTGTCCATTCCCTTGAAGCGCGGGCGCGGCTTCAACGCGCATGACGACAACGAGAAGAACGGAGTGGTCATCGTCAGTGAGCGGTTTGCCGAGCGCTACTGGGGTTCCAGCGATCCCATCGGAAAACGGCTGCGGACCATTTTCCCGCCGGGGAACAGCTACTGGCAGGCGGAATCGAGCAACGCCTGGCTGCAGGTGGTGGGCGTGGTCGGCGATGTGCGTTACGACGGCTTGTGGAATCCGGGCCTGCCGCAGATGTACCTGCCGCTTCAGCAGAATCCTTCTTCCATCATGAACGTGATGCTGCGCACGGCGGGTCCGCCGCTGGCGTTGACCGAAGCGGTCCGCAGCCAGGTGCATGCGCTGGATCCGGAACAGCCGGTCTTCGACGTGAAGACCATGGACGACGTGCTCACTTCTTCCTTCTCCCGTCCCAACCTGATGGCTGGTCTGTTGGTTGTGTTCGCGGGGCTGGCGTTGATGCTGGCGGCAGTGGGCGTCTACGGCGTGCTGACTTGCTCTGTGGCCCAGCGGACCCAGGAAATCGGCGTGCGTCTGGCATTCGGAGCGCAGCCCGCCGAGGTGGTGCGTCTGGTGCTGCGGCAGGGGATGGGGTTGGTGTTGCTGGGTGTGGTCCTCGGGCTGGCGGCGGCCTGGGCTTCGGTGCGGATGCTCTCCGATTGGTTGTTCGGCGTCGAGCCGCGTGATCCGGCCACGTTCGCCGCCGCCGCGGTGTTCCTGGTTGTAGTCTCCCTGGCGGCCTGCTACCTGCCGGCCCGACGAGCGTCGCGCCTGGATCCGATGGTCGCGCTACGCTGCGAGTAGGCGGTCGAAGGCGTCGTCCGCCAGTTCGTCGAGTGATCGCACGTTGAGGTCGGCGTTGACCTGGTGCAGACCGAAGATCCCCACAGAACGCATTCCGGCGCGGCGCGCTCCTTCGATGCCCGCCGGCGCGTCCTCCACGACGATGCAGCGCGCCGGCGGAACGCCCAAGCGTTCCGCGGCCAGCAGAAACACCGCGGGATCGGGCTTGCTGATCGCTACGTCTTCCGCCGCCGTGGTTGCCGCGAAACATGCCCATCCGGTCGCATCCAGGATTGCTTCCACGTTCAATCGCGGCGCCGATGACGCGATGGCCTGCTTCCAGCCGTCGTGCGCCAGGCGTTTGAGCCAGCGCTCGACGCCGGGCAGGCGCACGACGCCGTCGCGCCGGATCGCGGCCCGGTAGCGCTCTTCCTTGTCCAGACTGATGCGGTCAATGGTTTCAGGGGGAGTCTGAGCGCCCAGGTAGGCGCGGATGATGTCGTCGTTCCGCCGTCCGAAGTACGTGACGAAGTTTTCGTGCGTGAGCGCATAGCCTTCCACTGCCAGCGCGTCTTGCCAGGATCGAAAGTGGACCGCAGCAGAGTCGATCAGCGTGCCGTCCATATCCCAGAGCACGGCTTTCATTTGTCGTCCGGCTCCTGGGCTTCGCGAATGGCTTCGAGTTCAGTGACAACCGGGAGGTCCTTGGTTCGACCGGCGAACCGCTTCGAGCGGATCAAGGCCTCGAGGGAGAGGACGCGGCAACTGATTCCGTAAAGGATGTTGGGCTCGGATGCTTCCAGAACGGCAGGGTATGGACCGATGCCGCCCACCTCACCCAGTAGGTCGAGGTCGCCGACGTCCGTGCTCAGAGTGAAGTTCAATCCGCGCTGCAGTGTCTCGGCGTCCCACAGGAACGGCAGACCTTCTGGCGCCCCCCGAAGACGAGGACGGATAGGCGTTAGGCAGGACGCCAACCTTCCCAGATTCTCCGGATCGCGGGCGTAGCAGATGTCCAGATCGTAAGTGGCATGAGACGAGCCGTGGACTGTCGCTGCGACGCCACCCAAGATGACGAAGTCGACGTTACCGACCCTGAGCAACTGGATGATCTTTTCGAGATTGATCACGGCGTCTCGCTACGCCACGGATGGCCTCCAAGCCTTCCATGGCTCCTTGCAGATTTCGAACGCGCTGGTCAGGGGTCTCCTTGAGGCGTTCCATGATCAAGGTCAAGTCAATCCCGTAGTCTCGCGCGGCGGCGATGGCCCCTCCGGGCTTGGGATTTCGCAGGCGCTCGAGAGGATCGGCCATGGTCTTAGTCTAACGCAGTTGCGCTACAATTAGAGAAACCACGCGGGAGTGGCGGAATTGGCAGACGCGCAGGATTTAGGTTCCTGTGCCCGAAAGGGCTTGTGGGTTCGACCCCCACCTTCCGCACCAGCATACGCCGCCGAAGAAAATGCCGGTGATCCTGACCATCAACGGACGCACCACCGAGGCCGCAGCGGGCGCCTCGCTCTTCGACTGCGCGGAACTCCTGGGCGTGCGGGTCCCGACTTCATGCCATAAGCAGGGAAAATGTAAGGAATGCATGGTGGAAGTGAGCGAAGGGAAGGAATACCTCTCGGAGCGAGGCGAGGCTGAACTGCATCTGAAGGGCAACTTCCGGCTGTCGTGTCGCGCGCAGATCGTGACCGACAACGGGCAAGTTCGCTGCCACACCATGCGCCGTGGCCGGATGCGGATTGAGCGGCAGGCTTTTCTTGGCTCTAGCGCCAGGCATCTGGATCCTGCCGTCACGCGCGATGGGGATCGCATTCTCCTCGACGGCGTCGAAATCGCCCGCTCCGTCCAGCCGATCCACGGCTTGGCGATGGACCTTGGCACAACCACGATCGTCCTACGTCTATTCAACCTGGAAACCGGCGAGCAGATCGCGGACGCCTCGTTTGAGAATCCCCAACGCTTCGGAGGCTCGGAGGTGATGTCCCGCATCAGCTACGACACCGAGCACCGCGGACGGCTCCTGATGCGCACGCTGGCCGGATACCTGAGCCATGCCATCGAAGAGTTTCCCGTAGATCCCGAGACGATCTACGAAGCGGTGGTCGTAGGCAATTCCACAATGCGCGATTTGTTTTTCCGAATGGACGTCGCGTCCATCGGGCAAGCGCCCTACCGCTCGATCACGGAAATCGAGAGGGCGGCCGGAAAGCGGACCACCACAAGCGTATCCGACACCGGCCAGCGTTGCCTGCTGCCGATCCATCCCAAGGCGCGTGTCTATGGAGGACCCATCATCAGTGGCCACGTCGGCGCCGACGCAGCTGCTTGCATGCTGGCGGTGGATCTGGCCCACGAAGAGCGCTTGATCGCCATCATGGACATCGGCACCAACACCGAATTGATCCTGGGCAACAAGGACCGTATCCTGGCGGCGTCCTGTCCGGCAGGCCCGGCCTTCGAAGGCGGAGCCATCGCTTGCGGGATGCCGGCGTTGGACGGCGCCGTCGAAGACGTGGTCTTGAACGCGGACGGCACCTTCGCTCTCGGCGTGATCGGCGGAACGCCTCCCGAAGGCATTGCCGGGTCGGGATTGGTGGATCTCCTCAGCGAGTTGCGCCGCGCTGGGCGGATGAATGAGATGGGCCGGTTCCACGATGACGTTCATCGCATTACCTTGGACGCCGGGCACGACATCTTTCTCCTGGAGAGCGACGTGAACGAGTTGGCCCAAGCCAAGAGCGCCAACGTCGCCGGGCTTCGCGTGGTCTTCCAGAACTACGGCATCGGGTTCGACGACGTTTCCGTCTTCTACCTGGCCGGCGGCTTCGGACGGCACTTGAAGACGGAAGCCTCACGGCGCATCGGACTGATTCCCAACCTTCCCGACTCCAAGATCGTGCAGATAGGCAACGCCGCCATCGAAGGCGCGTCCATTGCCTTGCTTTCCCGCTCCAAGCGTCGCGAGCTGGAGGAGTTGGTCGAGCGGGTGGAACACTGCCGTCTGGAAACGCATCCCAATTTCTTCGACTTCTTCGTGGAAGGATGTCAGTTCAAGCCCGTATGATCGAACTCGCCGATACAGCACCCGACGTGAGCGTCCCTCCTGCCGAGTATCAGCGGCTGCTGGGATATCCGCGCGAATGGTCGCTGGACGGACGCCCCGCCGAGTTGGCCGAGTGGGCGCGCGCATGGTATGAGCAGAACGGACGGCCCTGGGTCTATGCTCGTCAAGCCGAAAGCCTGGAATTGGACGGACCAGCAGTCCGCATCGACGGCATTCCGTTTACCGGAGCACGACTGCGGGAGACGCTTGGCCAAGCCGACGCGCATTCGGTGATCCTGGCCGCCGTCGGCGCGGGTCCGGAGATCGAGCAGGAGGCTCACCGGCTGTGGCAACAGGAGAAGCCTGACGAGTATTTCTTCCTGGAGGTGTTCGGTTCCGCAGTGGTGGAGCACTTGACCACAATGACTGGCGCGCGTCTGTGCGCATGGGCCGAGGAGCACGGCATGGCGGTCCTGCCTCACGACAGTCCAGGATATCCGGCGTGGGATATTCGGGAACAAGCTCCGCTCCTGGACCTGATGAGCCAAAAGCTTCCTGGCGATATCGAAGTGCTCGATTCGGGCGCCTTGCGTCCAAAGAAATCGTTGTTGGCGGTGTTTGGGTTGACGCGGGACACCGGGCGTCTGCGGCGGCTGACCGAACTTATCGCGTGCCAGAGTTGTTCCTTCCATCCCTGCCAGTACCGTCGCGCACCGTACCAGCGTGATGTGAGTTACTCCGTGAACCCGAAAGCCCTTCGGAAGTGGGCCGCGGAGCGGCTGTCGCTCCAGCGCTGTGCGGACGGCAGCATCGAAGCGTTGTTCCGTTTCGAAGGAACTACATGCACGAATATGGGACGTCCACTGGAATTCCACTACCGCGTCAAGCTCGGGCCGGCGGAGGATGGATATGCGATTCGCGACCAGCAATGCGAGCCGGCTCCTGGCGACACAGGTCATACGTTCATGTGCGCTTATCTCG
>CAYPHP010000199.1:0-3167 GCA_964410045.1 uncultured Acidobacteriota bacterium
CACTCCACAACTCTTTCCCGGTATCAGGATCGTAGGCGCGTACCGCGAACTGGCCGTTGACGATGATCTCGTCACGGTTGCCGGCGCGGATCGCCGCCGGCGTTCCCCAGCCGACTTTCTCCTGCCTCGGCGTCTTCCATAAGACCTTGCCGGTCTTTGCTTCTATGGCGGCCACAAAGGAATCCGTGCGCTGATCCTGATAGAAGATGATGCGGTCCTTGTAGAGCAGCGGCGAACCGCCCGGACCGTGGTAGTTGGACGTTTCGCCGAAGCTGTGATGCCAGGCGGTCTTGCCGTTGAAGTCCACCGCCAGCAAACCCGCGTTTCCGAACAACGCATAGACGCGCTCGCCGTCGGTCACCGGAGTCCCCGAAGCATTGCTGTTCTTCCTGTAGATCCGCTCCTGCGCGGTGGGGGCAGGCGCCGCTGCTTCCCACAGCAATTTGCCGTTGGCGCGGTCGTAGCAGAGAATCACGCGACGGTCGCCGTCGTGGGCGGTGGTCAGGAAGATGCGGTCTTTCCAGACAATCGGCGAGGAGTTGCCGCGGCCGGGCACCTCCACTTTCCAGAGAACGTTCTCGGTCGCCGACCATGTATCCGGATAAGCCTTGCCCTCGACAATGCCCTGCCCCGACGGACCACGCCAGCGCGACCAGTACTTCCGCGCTTCGCCTTCGGCTTCGATCATGCGCACCTGGGCGCTTAGGCCAGCGGCCAGAACCAGCAGAATCACAGAGATTCGCTTCATGACCCTACATGGTACATGATAGGCAGCCATGAAGAGTATCGGGTTCATCCTGCTGCTGACCCTCGGCGCCAACGCGCAGCCGGCGCCGCGTTTCGCCTTGGAAGAAGCGACCGTCGAACAACTTCAGAAATGGATGCAGTCGGGGCGCTACACATCGCAGTCGCTTGCCCGGCTCTACCTCGAACGGATTCGGCTTCTCGACAAGCAAGGTCCGCGGATCAACTCGGTGATCGAGTTGAATCCCGACGCGCTAACCATCGCCGCGGGAATGGATCGCGAGCGTCGCGCCGGGAAGATCCGCGGGCCGCTGCATGGCATCCCAGTGCTCATCAAAGACAACATCGACACCAGCGACCGCATGATGACTACTTCCGGATCATTGGCGTTGGTCGGCGCCCCTGCAGCCAAGGATGCATTCATTGTTCAACGCCTGCGCGAGGCGGGCGCGGTGATCCTGGGTAAGACCAACCTCTCCGAGTGGGCCAACTTCCGTTCGACGAATTCCAGCAGCGGATGGAGCGGGCGCGGCGGCCAGACCAAGAATCCCTACGCGCTCGATCGCAACCCTTGTGGGTCCAGTTCCGGGACCGGCAGCGCCGTGGCCGCGAACTTCGCAGCAGTGGGCATCGGCACGGAAACCGATGGCTCCATCGTCTGCCCCTCCAACGCCAACGCACTGGTCGGTTTGAAACCGACGCTGGGCCTGGTGAGCCGTTCGGGAATCGTGCCCATCGCGCATAGTCAGGACACTGCGGGTCCGATGACTCGAACCGTGGCCGACGCTGCTGTCGTGCTCGGCGCAATCGCCGGGACGGATCCTGCGGATTCGGCGACGACGGCGGCGGGCGTGCGCATCGAAAGCGACTATTCAAAGTTTCTCAAGGCCGACGGCCTGAAGGGATCGCGGATCGGAGTGGCTCGCAAGAAGGTAACCGGCTACAGCGCGGCGACCGACCGGCTGTTCGAGCGCGCCATCGAGGATCTTCGGCGATTGGGCGCCGAGATCGTGGACCCGGCGGACATCGGCTCCATCGGCGAGTACGACGAGGGCGAGCGCGAAGTGCTTCTTTACGAATTCAAGGCCGACCTGAATCAGTATCTGGCCACGCGCACCGGGGTGCCGGTCCGCACGCTGAAAGACGTGATCGAGTTCAACGAGAAGAATAAGGATCGCGAGATGCCTTACTTCGGCCAGGAGCGAATGCTGGCCGCGGAAGCCAAGGGTCCGTTGACCGACGACGCATACAGGAAGGCCCTGGAGCGCAATCGCAAACTCTCGCGCGAGGGCATCGATGAGACCATGAAGAGGCACCGCTTGGATGCCATCGTCATGCCCACAGGCGGTCCGCCGTGGACCACCGACCTGGTGAATGGCGATCATTTCCTGGGCGACAGTTCAACCCCGACGGCCGTCGCCGGCTATCCGGTGATCACCGTGCCGATGGGCTATGTTTACGGTCTGCCGGTAGGCATCTCCTTCGCCGGGACGGCGTGGTCGGAGGGGACGCTGCTCCGCCTCGCTTACGCCTACGAGCAAGGGACCAAGCACCGCCGTCCGCCGGCGATGCTGCCGCGGATTTCTACCGCCGATGAACGCCGATGAACGCCCATGCACAGTTCACACGACGCATCTTTCTTGGCATGGCCGCGGCAAGTGCCGGCGTTCTCAGAGCCCAGACCACAGATCGGCGCGCGCTGGTGCGGCGGCACAATCCGGTGCTGACGAGCTTCGATTCGCGCTCACCTCTTTCGGTCGGCAACGGGGAGTTTGCGTTTACCGCGGACGTGACCGGGCTGCAAACCTTTCCTGAACTCTACGAGCGGGAAGTCCCTTTGTGCACTCAGTCGCAGTGGGGCTGGCACAGCTTCCCTGCCCCGAAAAACACGGATCTGCGGCTGACACCCTACGACACTCGAGGCCGGCCAGTCGGTTACGCCACGAGTTCTACCGGGCAGGAGGAGACCTACAACTGGCTGCGTCAGAATCCGCATCGGCTGCATCTGGGAAGAATCGGCCTGCACTTGGCGGCACGCTCCGACGACTTGACCGGCATCCGGCAGGAACTCGATCTCTGGACCGGGATCTTGCACAGCAGGTTCCGCGTGGACGGACAGGAGGTCACTGTCGAGACAGCAAGTCATCCGACGCTCGACGCTATCGGTGTACGAGTCCGGTCGGGACTCCCCGCACTCGCAGTCGTGTTCGACTTTCCGTACGGCTCCCCAAGTATCAACGCGGCCGACTGGACACACCCGGTCGCTCACCGCAGTATTCTCGAGCGACAGCAGCGATCCGTCGAGATCCGTCGTGAACTCGACGCCGATCGCTACTTCGTCAAGATCGCCTGGGATCATGAAGCGATACTTGAACAGGCAGGCCCACACCGCTTTCTGTTGCGTGCGGCACAGAAGGAATTGC
>CAYPHP010000199.1:3177-6863 GCA_964410045.1 uncultured Acidobacteriota bacterium
AGGGTCGCAAGCAAGGTCTTCGAAGCAAGCTCCGGCCAATGGCCGCGATTCTGGTCGCAGGGCGCCGCCATCGACCTATCCGCCGCGCCTGACCCGCAAGCTCGCGAACTCGAACGACGTATCGTCCTCTCGCAATACTTGACGGCCATTCAATGCGCGGGGTCTATGCCGCCGCAGGAGACCGGACTCACCTGCAATTCCTGGAGCGGCAAGTTCCATCTGGAGATGCACTGGTGGCACGCGGCGCATTTTCCATTGTGGGGACGCGTGCACCTCCTGGAGCGAAGCCTCGATTGGTACGCGGCGATCTTGCCGTCGGCGCGCCGCAAGGCTGCCGACCAAGGCTATCGCGGGGCGCGCTGGCCCAAGATGGTGGGACCGGAAGGACGCGACAGCCCGTCGCCGATCGGCCCGCTGCTGATCTGGCAGCAGCCACACGTTATCGCGTACGCCGAACTGTGCCGGCGTTCGCACCCCACTCGCGCCACGCTCGATCGCTTCAGCGATCTGGTGATGGAGTCCGCGGAGTTCATGGCTTCCTATGCGGCGGAAGAGAATGGCCGGTACGTTCTCGGTCCGCCGGTGATTCCGGCGCAGGAGAACCATCCGCCGCGGGAGACGTGGAATCCGACCTTCGAGCTGGAATACTGGGCCTACGGCCTAGCCATCGCCCAGGACTGGCGCCGCCGCCTGGGCCTGCCGCCGAAACCCGAGTGGGAACGCGTGCGGGCGGGGCTGTCGGCACTGCCGGCGAAAGACGGCGTCTATCTCGCGCACGAGAACTGTCCGCAGACCTATACGGATCGCAATCGTGACCATCCATCCATGCTGGCGGCGCTTGGTGTTTTGCAGGGCTCGAAGGTGGACCGCGCCACGATGCGCCGCACGCTCGACAAGGTCCTCGCGACCTGGAAGTGGGAGGACACCTGGGGCTGGGACTATCCCATGATCGCGATGACCGCAGCGCGGCTCGACCAGCCCGAGCGCGCTGTCGCCGCGCTGCTGATGGATACGCCAAAGAATCACTGGGCTATCAGCGGCCACAACTGGCAGCGTCCGGGCCTGCCGCTCTACCTACCCGCGAATGGCGGACTGCTCGCGGCCGTCGCGCTGATGGCCGGAGGCTGGCCGGGATCGCCGAAGGGCGTCAGGCCCGGTTTTCCTCAAGACTGGCGCATTCGCGCGGAAGGTTTTCGGGCTTTGTTATGATTCCTCTCATATGAGACCCTGCACTGCCCTCGCCGTGCTGTTGGTAGTTTCCCTCCACGCAGAGAACTGGCCGCAGTGGCGCGGACCGCTGGGAACCGGAGTATCCGCGGAGACCGGACTTCCCACCGAATGGAGCAATTCAACGAACATCGCCTGGAAGACGCCTTTGCGCGGATTGGGCGTCTCGGCTCCGATCGTGTGGGGCGAAACGGTGTTTGTCACCTCGCAGATCGGCGCCGGCGCGTTTCGACCGGGCACACATCCGACTCTGGTGCAAGGACCGGAGGCGGCCAACTCCGGCGAGCGGCCGCTGGGCGGCGCGCGTCGTCAAGACGATCCAGGCTCGAAGATCGCATTCGTAGTTTCCGCTTTCAACCGTAAGAATGGCCGTTTGCTTTGGGAATACGAATTAACCGCGGACGGCGACCTGCCCGCGGTTCACGAGAAACGCAACTTGGCCGCGTCCAGTCCCGTGACCGACGGCGAACGCGTCTACGCCTGGTTCAGCAACGGCCAACTGGTTGCCGTCGACATGAAGGGGAAACCGGTCTGGACCCGGCACCTGGGACGCGAGCTCTCGAAGTTCGACGTCGATTGGGGCCACGCCAGTTCTCCCGCCCTGTACCGCGATCGTCTGATCCTTCCGTGCTTCCAAGGCAGCTTCGCGACCCTGCTGGCCCTCGACACGCGCACAGGCAAGGAAGTCTGGCGCGTCGACGCCGAGAAGGGGCTTAAGTCGCACAGCACGCCGCTGCTCATTGAAACACCGCAAGGTCCGGAGCTGGTGGTGAACAGCACGGAACGCGTCGAGGCGTTTGATCCCGCCAGCGGAAAACAGCTCTGGCAGTTTCTGGACTCCAACCGCTTCGCGATTCCGATGCCGGTTCATCGCGACGGAGTGATCTACACGAGCCGGGGCTACCGCAGCGGACCATACATGGCCATCCGCGCCGGTGGCCGCGGCGACGTCACCAAGTCGCAGATGCTCTGGCGAGTAGGCGCGGGGGCGCCGTACATCTCATCCCTGGTCTACTACGATGGCCTGCTGTACATGGCCAGCGAGCTGGGAATCGTCACGGCCATCGATCCGAAGACCGGAGAACAGGTTTGGCGGGAACGATTGGGCGGTTTCTACAGCGCCTCGCCGGTGGCCGGCGATGGGAAGATCTACCTGCTCAGCGAGACCGGGGAGATGCTGGTGCTGCGCGCCGGACGCACGCCGCAAGTGCTGGCTCGCAACAAGCTCGACGAGCAGTGCATTGCTTCTCCGGCGATTTCCGGGCGGCAGATTCTCATTCGCAGCGCCCAACACCTCATCGCGGTCGGCGCGGGTCAGAAATAATTCGCCGGAGCATTTCCTGCGCCTGCGCTCGGATCGCCGGATCGCGGCCGGCTGCGGCCTTGCGCAATTGGGTCTCGGCGCCGGCCAGGTCTCCGCGGGCGGCCAGGACGCCCGCCAAGCCGATCATCGCGCGTCCGAGGGCTGGCTGAATCCGAAGGGCTTCGCGGTAATGGTCGATGGCCGCGTCCGGCTGCCCTTTGCCGACCAGCAACGCCGCCAACACTTGGTGCGCTTCCGCGTGCTTGGGGTCGCCGCGGAGGACGGCTTCGATCTGGACCTGCGCTTCGTCGAAGCGGCGCAGACGGGCCAGCGCCAGGCCATAGTTGTAGCGCGTGGGACCATGGTTGGGGCGATAGCGCAGAGCCGCCTCGAACTCCACGCACGCTTGCGCCAGTTGACCGGTTGTCGAAAGCAGGCCGCCGAGATTATTGTGCGCTTCAGCGAAATCCGGTTGAAGACGGATCGCCGTGCGCAGCGCCTGCTCCGCTCTGACGGGATCTCCGAGACGTAACCAGGCCCCACCCAGGCCGTTGTAGGCTTCGGGCATATCCGGATCCAACTCCGCCGCCTTCTGGAATTGCGGAATCGCCTCCGCGACCTTGCCCTGCTCCAAGAGGGCCATTCCCAGGCCGTACCACGAAGTTGCGCGCACCGGATCCGCCGCCAACGCCTGTTTCCACAGGGCCGCCGACCGCACGGGTTGCCGCGACAGGTTCAGGCTTTCAGCCAGCTTCTGCATCGTGATCACGGATCGCGGCTGAAGCTGCAACGCCCGCTGATAAAGCGGGAGCGCCTTCCCGAGCTGTCCGTCGGCACGCCACGCGTCTGCCAGATAGAGGTAGAACTCGCCGCGTCCGGGCCGGTATTTCGCGATGGCCGTTGACAGCCATTCGATTCCCGCTTTCAGGTTGCTCTTCTGGATCACCTGCGCCAAGGCGGCATACAGTTCATTCGCCGGAGTCTTCGGCAGCGGATCAGGATAATACGGGACCACTTCGCCCCGATACGCGGTGTCGCCCATCTCATGACGCTCCGCCAGCGGAGCCAGCAGGTCCCGATCCGGCTTGCGGCGCTGGATGTAATGATCGGTGACCACGGCGTGGACCACGTCGTCGGTGCGGCGCTTGGGCATGTG
>CAYPHP010000200.1:0-6853 GCA_964410045.1 uncultured Acidobacteriota bacterium
GGCTCTGCGGTCGCGCCGCCGCACCCACCATATCTCGATCAGGATCAGCAGCACAGTGACTCCGAGGATGCTCAACAACGGGAGCAGCGTGCCGCGAAAGTCATTGACCACCTGCTGAGAGTCGCGTCCGCCGCTCAGCCGCATGTCCAGGAACCAGGCGATAAACAGGATCAGCACCGGCTTGGCCATCTCAGAAGGCTGGAACGAGAGCGACCAAATGCGGAACCAGCGGTGCGTGTTGTGCGAGGGATCGGCGAACAGGACCAGGACCAGAAGCAGCAAGGTCAACGAGAGGCTGCCGAAAATGATCAACTCGCGCCGGTAGAGGCGATAGTCGATGCGCATCACCACCAGCATCGCGGCGATGCCCGCCACGGCCCAGGCCAACTGCCGCTTGAGAAAGGTGTAGGGACTGCCGGTCTGCTCCGTGGACACCACGGCTGAGGCGCTGAACACCATCACCAATCCGAAAACCACCATGAGGATGGTCAGCAGGAAGAGCCAGCGGTCGGAGTGTAAGCGTTTCGCCATCGATTACTCACCACAGAGGCACAGAGAACACAGAGAACTACCCATTGACCAGCCTCCGGATTCCTTCCTTCAAATACGGAACGTTGAAGTTGATGAGGAGACCAAGCCGGAGGCCCTTCAAGCGAAGGTACGTCAGAAGCTGAGCCTCATGAATCGGCTCTAGCTTTTCCACTGCCTTGATCTCGACAATGATTTCACCCCAAACGAGAAGATCCAGCCGGTAGCCGCAGTCCAGCTTTACTCCTTTGTATTCCACGGGCAGCGGAACCTGACGCTCAAACGGAACGCCTCTGAGCGCCAGCTCTCTGCATAGGCATTCCTCGTAAGCAGACTCCAGCAAACCGGGGCCCAGATGCTTATGCACCTCGATCGCCGCCGCAATAATGATCCCGGTTTTCTCTGTGTCCTCTGTGCCTCTGTGGTTCAAAGGAGTTTCCTCACCAACTCCTTGAACACCTCACCGCGATGTTCAAAGTTGCGGAACTGGTCGAAGCTGGCGCAGGCCGGAGCCAGCAGGACGGTATCGCCGGGACGAGCGTGGGTGGCGGCGGCGCGCACGGCCACCTCCAAGGTCTCCGCGCGCACCAAGGGCACAGCGTCGCCCAGGTGACTGGCGATCTTCTCGGCCGCCGATCCGATCAGCAGCGCGACCCGAGCCTTCTTCTTCAGCAAGGGAATCAGCGTGGTGTAATCGCTGCCCTTGTCCAGTCCACCCAGGATCACCACCACTTTGCCCTCGAAGGCTTCCAGGGATTTGACCGTAGCGTCCACGTTGGTGGCCTTGGAGTCGTTGTAGTAATCCACGTCCTGGACACGGACCACGAACTCCAAGCGGTGCTCGACCGCCTTGAACTCCCGCACACCTTGCCGGAGCGCCTGGGGATTGGCGTCCAGCGCCAGGGCCGCACAGAGCGCGGCCAGCACGTTCTCCACGTTGTGCCCGCCTTTGAGCGGGATCTCCTCCGAGCCCATCACCGTGAAGGAGTACGCGCCCGCGGAGTAGATCAGGTCCCCTTCCTCCAGCCACGCTCCGGCGGCCACGCCATGTAGGCGGCTGAACATGAGCACCTGGGCGCGAGTGCTGTCGGCGTAGCGGCGGCAAGCGGCGTCGTCGGCATTGAGCACCGCAAAGTCCTGCGGCGTCTGATTCTCGAAGAGCCGACCTTTGGCGGCGGCATAGGCTTCCAGGCTCCCGTGACGGTCCAGGTGATCGGGCGTCACGTTGAGCACCACGGCCACGGTGGGCCGGAGTTGCTGGATGGTCTCAAGCTGGAAGCTGGAAAGCTCCACCACGTTGATGGTGTCGGCGCGGGAGGTGTCCACCAGGGAAACCAGCGGCGTGCCGATGTTGCCGCCCACTTGGGTGTGGAACCCGGCGGCTTCGAACAGCTTGCCGGTAAGCGCCGTCGTGGTGGTCTTGCCGTTCGATCCGGTGATCCCCACCAGGCGTCCCCGCAGAAAGCGCGCGGCCAACTCGGCCTCCGCCATCACCGGAATCCCCTTCTGCCGCGCCGCCTCTACTTCCGGCAACGCCGCAGACACACCCGGGCTCAGCACTACAGCGTCCTGATCGAGAAAGGTCTCCAGGTTGTGCCCGCCGGTTTCCAGCAGCACGCCCAAAGACCTGGCTTCGCCCATCTCTTCCAGCGGTCTCCGGTCCGAGAGGGTCACGACCGCGCCCCGCGACAAGAGGAACCGCGCTGCAGCGATCCCGCTCCTGGCCCCGCCCACCACCAACACTCGTTGTCCCGCAAGATTCATAGAACGATCATCGCAGCTTGAGAGTAGTCAAAGCAAATAGCGCCAGCAGCAGACCCATGATCCAGAACCGGATGATTACTTTCGATTCCTTCCAACCACCCTTCTCAAAGTGATGGTGGATGGGAGCCATGCGGAAGATGCGCTTTCCCCGCAGCTTGAAGGAGCCGACCTGCAGGATCACGGACAGCGCTTCCGCCACGAACACGCCTCCGATAAAAGGCAACAGCAATTCTTGCTTGATGATCACCGCCACCGTGCCGATGGCTCCACCCAGCGCCAGCGATCCCACGTCGCCCATGAAGATCTCGGCGGGATGCGAGTTGTACCAAAGGAATCCCAGACTGGCCCCCACCAGTGCCCCGGTGAAGATGGCCACCTCTCCCGCGCCGGCCAGGAAACCCAGGTCCAGGTAGCGGGCAAAGACGGCGTGCCCGGTGACGTAAGTCAGCACCGTGAGCGCGCCCGCCGCGATGATGGTCAAGCCGATGGCCAGGCCGTCCAGACCATCCGTCAGGTTCACCGCGTTTGTGGATCCCACCAGCACCAGGATCACAAACATGAAGAAGAAGATGAAGGCGAACGGGTAGGTGTAGGGATTGCCCATCAGACCTTCAATGAGCAAATTGGGTGAGAACTTCTTGAAAAAGGGGACCACCAGATGCGTGGAATAGAGGCCTTTAGCCGTGAGCATCAACAGGCTGACGCCGACCAGCAAGCTGACCACAATCTGCAGGAAGATCTTGTCCCGTGCGCGCAGGCCCAGGTTCTGGCGGCGCTTGATCTTCAGGTAATCGTCCAGAAAGCCGATGAAGCCGAAGGCCAACGTGGAAAAGACCACGATCCAAATGTAGATATTGGAAAGGTCGGCCCACATGATGGTCGGCACAATCGTAGCCACCAGGATGAGGATCCCGCCCATGGTGGGCGTCCCGGCCTTGGCCTTGTGCGATTCGGGGCCTTCCTCGCGGATGTACTGTCCAATCTGAAACTCACGCAGCCGTTGGATCAGCCACGGCCCCAGGACCATGGCCAGCAGCAACGCCGTCAGGCTGGCAAAAGCGATCCGAAACGTGACATAGCGGAAGACGCGGAACGGCGAAAATATCGGGAATAATTCGAGGTAAAGCAGCCAATAAAGCATCAGCCCACTGCCTTTCCAGTCAGACGCGCGATGGCGCGCTCCAAACGGACTCCTCGGGAAGCCTTGAACAAGGCAATATCCCCGGGCCGCAGCCACGCCGCGGCCAGGTCGGCGGCCTCTTCCGGGGTTTCCACAAAACGGCAAGCATCTTTGGCGATTCCCGCGGCGGAAGCGCCTTCCACCAGTTGTTTGGCCAGGCCCCGAACGCCCACGAGTCGCGCGGCGCAGCGCGCAGCTACGGTCCCGACCTGACGATGCAGGTCCGGCCCGGCCGGTCCTAATTCCAGCATTTCCCCCAGCACAGCCAGGCGCATTCCTTCCGTGGGCGCCTGACGCAGCCATTCCAGCATGCTCAATGCGGCCTGAGGATTGGAGTTGTAGCAGTCGTTAATGATCACCGCGCCGTTCCACTCCAGGCGCTCGCCACGCATCTTGGCCGGACGGAAGGCCTCCAAAGCGGCCGCGGCCACTGACGGGGTGATTTCAAACAACGACGCGACGGCCAAAGCCGCCAGCGCGTTCAGAACGTTGTGCCGTCCTGGAAGATGAATGCTGAAGGGCGTTCCACAGGCTTCAAAGGACTCCCCGTGCCCCTGGCGGAGGTCGCGAGCCCGGAAGCTGGCGTCGTTCTCGATACCAAAAGTCAGTGTGCGCCCGGCAAAGGAGAACTTGGAGACGCGTGGATCGTCGGCGTTCAGCACGGCCACGCCGGTAGCGGGATCGAGCGCCTGAATCAACTCGTACTTGGCCCGCGCGATCCCTTCCACCGAGTCGAAGAACTCCAGGTGGACGGGCGCGACGCAGGTGACCACGCCGGCGTCGGGTTTGGCCCAACGGCACAGTTCGGCGATCTCCCCCGCGTGAGACATAGCCAGTTCAAAGACGCCAAGATCATCGGTATCTTCCAGGCGCAGCAGCGACAAGGGCAGGCCCAGATGGTTGTTGAGGTTTCCTTCGGACCGGCAAACTTTGTAACGCGTCGCCAGTACCGCGGCGATCATTTCCTTGGTGGTGGTCTTTCCTGCACTGCCGGTGATGCAGACAACCCGCTTCCCCCACCGGCGGCGCGCTTCCGCACCCAGCCGCTGCAAGGCCGCCTGGGGATCCTCCACGGCCAGAATCTTCGGGCCGCGCATCCCGCTTGACGCTGCCACCACCGCGGCGACAGCGCCGGCGGCCAACGCCTGCCCGACGAATTGATGGCCGTCACGTTCGCCGCGCAAGGCGAAGAACAGATCTCCCGGCTGTAGCGTGCGGCTGTCAATCGACGCTCCTGTCACCGGGGCGTCCAGATCCGCCGTTGCACCGAAGATTCCGGCAACCGCCCGAAGATGGGAGAGTGACTTCAGCATGGCTGGAACCCCATCTCCCTCAACACCTCGCGGGCAACTTCGCGGTCGTCGAAGTGGATTGTCTGCGCCCCAATCACCTGGTAGGTTTCGTGACCCTTCCCGGCGATCACCACCACGTCTCCAGGCTGCGCTTCTCGAAGGGCGAGGGCAATCGCCTTGGCCCGGTCGGCTTCCACTCGATAGGGGTGACCGGTGTCGCGGACACCTTTCAAGGCATCTTCGATGATCGCGTGAGGATCCTCCGAGCGTGGATTATCGCTGGTGATCACGGTCAAGTCGCTGAGCGATGCCGCAACCTTCCCCATCAGGGGACGCTTGGTACGGTCGCGATCTCCACCGCAGCCAAACACGGTGATCAGGCGCCGCGGACCCAGGCCGCGAGCGGTGGCCAGCACGTTGCGCAGCGCGTCGTCGGTGTGGGCGTAATCCACGAAAACGCGAAAGGGCTGGCCCTGGTCGACGCCTTCGAAGCGGCCGGGAACCGATTTCAGCGCGGCCAAGCCCTCCTCGATGGCGTGGCGCGGGAGTTCCAGGGCCAAACCCGCTGCGGTTGCCGCCAGGCGGTTGTAAAGGTTGGGGCGTCCCGCGAGCGGGGAGCGGTCCTCGACCGTCCCGGGCATGACGTCAGCCGGATGTTCGATCCCGTAGGTGATCACTTTCGGGCTTCCACACTCCGCGAAGGCCGCAGAATGCGGATCGTCGGCGTTCAGCACGGCGCAGTCCGGTGGAGGCGTGCCGCAGCCTTCAAACAAACGCCTCTTGGCCGCCAGATAAGTTGCCATGTCCACGTGAAAGTCCAAATGGTCGCGCGTCAGGTTGGTGAATACGGCCACGCGGAAAGGCACGCCGTAGACGCGGTCGAGCGCCAGCGCGTGTGACGACACCTCCATGACGGCATGCGTTCCACCCAGGTCGCGCACTTCCGCGAGCATGGCTTGC
Organism: uncultured Acidobacteriota bacterium; assembly: GCA_964410045.1. Lineage (GTDB taxonomy): Bacteria > Acidobacteriota > Terriglobia > JAJPHL01 > JAJPHL01 > CAYPHP01. Next base: position 5,725 of record CAYPHP010000200.1, read on the forward strand.
AGATCCAGTGATTCCGGCGTGGTGTTCGGGGCGGGCAGCGTCTTCGGGCCGATGCGGTATTCAATGGTCCCGAACAGTCCGCTGGTCTTCCCGGCCGCCGCCAGGATGGACTGCACCAGAAAGGCTGTGGTGGTTTTGCCGTTGGTTCCGGTGATCCCGGCAAGCCGCAGCGATTCCGCGGGATGCCCGTGGAGATTGGCCGAGGCCAACGCCAGCGCTTGACGCGCCTGGCGAACCTGGACCCAGGCGCAGGAGGTCCCGGCGGGCTGAGGCGACTCGCTGACTACCGCCAGCGCGCCCTGCTGCAAGGCCGAGCTTACGTAGAGATTCCCGTCGGTCTTTTCCCCGGTAATCGCGGCAAAGGCGTAGCCCGGCCGGATGCGGCGTGAATCGTAATGCAGGCCGCCGACCTCGAGTTGAGGCAGCGGGCTGGGACTGACGACCTCGATTCCGCGAAGTAGGCCGTCAAGAGTCATGGCTGGGCCTGCGCTAACGCGCGAACTTCACGGCGATCTTGCGGCCCGGGAGGAGGCGGCCGCCAGGAGGAGGAACCTGCTCGCGGGCCACGCCGCTGCCCACCAGCTCCACATCCAGTCCCTGTGCCAGAGCTTGTTCCGCGACCGCGCGCGCCGTCTTTCCGAGAAAATCGGGCGCGGTCCGTGCCCCTTCCAGATCCAGCACTGCTGTGCCCTCCGCAACTCCCTCCAGAGAAGCCGACGCGGCCGAAGGCTTCTGGGTTTCGAACTCACTTTGCGGGGCAAAGTCGGCCACTTGCGCCGGGTCGATGACCGGGGCTGGATCCTTGCCGATGGGGAATTCCGGCGCCACTTCCAGGTACGCCAGGACCTGTTCGGCGACGCGCTTGAACAATGGCGCGGCGATCTGGCCGCCTTGGTGCAATCCCACCGCGGAGTCGATGATCACCACGGCCCACAGTCCGTAGCCGTACTCATCCATAGTGGCTCCCCACTGCATCGTTGAGTCTCGGTTGCATGGCTATTCGGCGAAGTAGTCGGCGGCTTCGACCTCGGACGCGAAGCCGTCGAGATCCGCGACATTGGGGACATGGGTCCAGACCTCGACGCCGTCGAGGAGCTCGGCGTACTGCTCTGCCTGTTCCGGTCGGACG
>CAYPHP010000201.1:0-6836 GCA_964410045.1 uncultured Acidobacteriota bacterium
CTGGGACTCGGCACGGGGCAGGTCGTGCTGACGACGCTGGTGGTCACGCTGGTGACCCTGATCGCAGGATTTGGATTGCGCGTCTACGTGTTCGCCTCCGTCACCGCTCACGTGATCGCCAAACTCCTTCAATCAGACCGCGCGCCTTCCCTGCTCGCCTCCGGTCTTCCCGGTGGCCCAAGGCCCTTCCGTGTGATGGGCCAAAGACTCGGGAGCCGGAATTAGCCTGAGGGCTTCATGGAACACAGTCCGGTCTTCTTTCGTGATCTGGCCTACGTTTTCGTGGCGGCGATTGCGGGTGGTTTGCTGGCTTGGCGCCTGCGCCAACCCGTCATCATCGGTTATGTCCTCGCGGGGATCCTGATCAGCCCGCTGACGCCGGGACCATCGGTAACCGATGTTCACACCCTCGAACTCTTCGCCGAGATCGGGGTCATCTTACTGATGTTCTCAATCGGCCTGGAGTTTTCGGTCCGGGATCTGCTCCAGACCAAATGGGTCGCCCTGATCGGCGGGCCCTTAGGCATCCTCCTGTCGATCGTCCTTGGCGTCGGCGTCGGCAACCTGCTGGGCTGGACCCTCAGTCAGGGCATGGTAGTCGGCGCAATCGTCAGCGTAGCCAGCACCATGGTTCTGACCCGCTTCCTGCTGGACCAGGGCCAATTGCACACCACGGCCGGCCGGGTCATGGTCGCGATCACCCTGGTGGAAGATCTTGCCGTGGTGGTCCTGATCGTGCTGATTCCAGCGATGGGCGACAGCGGAGCGAACCAGGTGACGAGACTCACCCGGGTCCTGGGTCTGGCGGTTGTGATTCTTGCGCCGGCCCTCATCCTGGCCGCCAAGATCATCCCTTCCTTGTTGCAGCGAGTGGCCCGGACGCAAAGCCGGGAACTCTTCTTCATCGTGGTTCTGGCCCTGTGCCTGGGCGCCGCGGCCCTGACCCAGGCTGCGGGTCTCTCGCTCGCCTTGGGCGCATTCGTTGCGGGCTTGATCATCAGCGAATCGGAATACGCCCACGAGGCCTTGGCCCAGTTGTTTCCGTTGCGGGACACCTTTGTGGCCGTGTTCTTTGTGACGATCGGCCTGCTGATTGACCCCCGAGTCCTGATTTCGAACCTGCCCGTGGCCGGCGGCGTGATTGCCTTAATCGTCGTCGGGAAACTGCTCATCTGGAGCGCGGTCGTCCGGCTTTTTGGCTATCCGATGGGGATCGCCTTCACCGTCGCCGCCGGGCTCACGCAGATCGGGGAGTTCTCTTTCGTCCTGGTTCAGGTGGCGCGGAAAAGCGGTATCGTCGGGACGGATGTGTACAATGCCACTCTGGCCGCGTCGCTGGTGACCATCCTGGTGAATGCGGCGTTGGTCCGCTACGTTCCCGGTTGGCTGGCCCAGCGGCGCCTGGCCGGCCAAATCGCCCAACACTCCCAGCCGGATTCAGCAGGCGGCGAACTGCGGGACCACGTGGTGGTTTGCGGATTTGGCCGCATCGGCAGCGCCCTTGGGGCGGCTCTGGAAACCTTCGGGGTGGGCTACGCCGTGGTCGAGATCGATCCGGACATCTGCAGTTCGGTTCGAAGCCGAGGCGTACCCTCTGTATTCGGGGATGCCTCCAGCGCGCACATCCTTTCGCGAGCGGGCGCGGACAAAGCCTCCCTGGTGATCGTCGCGCTGCCCGACCTGGATCGCTCCCGCCTGGCGGTGATGAATGCGCGCCGGATGAACCCGCAGGTTCCGATCATCGCCCGAGCCCATCGGCGGCCCGATCATGAGATGCTGGCCCAGGCCGGCGCCACGGAAGTGATCCAGCCGGAGCTGGAAGCGTCGGCCACCACCATCCGCCACGCCTTCGCCTACCTCCACGTTCCTGACGAACGGATCCGCCTGTACTTGAGAGGATTTCGCCAGGCCATGAGTCTGCTGGGCAGGCCCGCCGCGGCCCGCCTTCCCTTCGCGGAAACCAGGGAGATCCTTCTGGAGGAACCCTCGTTGATTGGCCATTCCCTGCGAGAGCTGCAGATCCGGGAACGCTATGGCATAACTCTCATTTCGATTACCCGGGCATCCGGCGAAGTCCTGATGAACCCGCCCGCGGACACGGTCTTGGAGCGAGGCGACCGGTTGCGGGCGCTGGGTTCCTCCGAGGACATTGCCCGGTTCGCCGCGCAGGCCGCCCGCCAGACCGTCGGGCCGTGATCCCGGGTCCGTCGTTCATCATCCCTGAATCTCGGAAAGCTTGGTTTCCTCCGGGACATCCGTCAGGCTTTCGAAATGCAGCCGGTAGCCGTCGGGATCGGTCAGGGTCGTCACCCACATGTGGTTTCCGACCTGCGGTTCCGAGGCCTCGATCCCCCGCGACCGCAACTGCCGGTAGATGGCCACGGCGTCGTCGCAGATGAAGTAGAGCGACATGCCGTCACCCACCATCCGACCAGCGACCTCCTGCAGCATCAACGCGGCCCCGTCCCGGGCCAGCCAGCACCACCGCAGTCTCCCACCGACCACCCACTCGTGCTTGATGGCGAAGCCCAGGCCCTTCACGTAGTAGCCGACCGACCGCTCCATACTGGACACGCACAGGAACGGAACTACTTGCTGAACGCTCATGTCCGATATAATACGACTCGCCGGGATTCCCGCACTGCCGGAGCCGTTTTGCTGGCTTCAAAACGGGGCCCTGTGCTATGTTGTTTGGTCGTTTGCAGACCGTCGTCATGATATGAATCTGGAAGGGAGAACAAGAGCATGGCCTATGTAATTGCCGAGCCCTGCATCGGCACGAAAGACACCGCCTGCGTAGACGCTTGCCCGGTGGACTGCATCCACCCCAAGAAGGACGAGGCGACCTACGAAGCCGAGACCCAGCTCTACATTGATCCGGTAGAGTGCATCGACTGCGGCGCCTGCGTGCCGGTTTGCCCGGTGTCGGCGATCTTTGCCCTCGACGACTTGCCGGAGAAGTGGAAGAACTTCACCGAAATCAACGCTGCCTGGTACAAGAAGTAGCCGCACGGGTTCGGAACGGCCGGGGCCTGGAGAACTTCCTGGCCCCGGAGTTGCATTGTTACCTCCTTCATGAGTTCTCAAAACACAGCCCGTCCCGGCTGGAAAGTCCGCCCGGCGGAGCCCCGCGACTCCGCGCGCATCGCCGAAATCTACAACGAAGGCATTGAAGACGGCCAGGCCACCCTGGAAACCCGTCCGCGTTCCCATGGCGAGATCGAGGAGAAGCTGCACGCCGAAGGTCATCACTTGGTGGTGGCCGAATGGGGCGGCACGATCCTGGGCTGGGCGTCGATCACGCCTTACTCGCCCCGCGAATGCTATAGCGGGATCGGCGAAGCCAGTGTCTACATCAGCCGCAGCGCGCGGCACCAAGGTCTGGGCCGGTTGCTGCTGGAGGCGGTGATCAACCTGGCCTCCCAGCGCGATTATCACAAGCTGATCGGACGCCTGCTGGCTTCGAACAACCCCAGCCGCCAGCTCGTGCGCGGACTGGGCTTCCGCGAAGTGGGCATCCACCAGCGTCACGGCAAGATGGGCGACAAGTGGGTGGATGTGGTGGTCGCGGAAAGACTGCTCTAAGAAGGCTCAAGGCCCAAGGCAAAAGGCTCAAGGTTCGGACTCCGACCTTAAGCCTTGAGCCTTGGGTCTTGAGCCTGTGCCTTGTAAAGGCGCGCGACCTCTTCCAGATTGTCAATTTCCGCAACCTGCTTATCCGAGCGCAAACGTTTGATTCTGGGAAAGCGCAGGGCATATCCGCTGGCGTGGCGATCGGACTTCTGAATGTTGTTGAAAGCCACTTCAACCACCACCAACGGCTCGACGCGGCGGCGGAAGCCTTGGTCTTCTATAGTGTGATCGAGGAAGTAGGCGGTCATCTCATCGATTTCCTTGTCGGTCAGGCCGGTGAAAGCCTTGCCGATATCCAGCAGCCGTCCCTCCGCGTCGCGGACCGCGAACGTGTAATCGGAGAGCACGGCGCGGCGCTTGCCGTGCCCGTACTCGACCGCGGTCACTACAACGTCGAGCGTGGCCATCTCCTTCTTGATCTTCAGCCAGGCCTGGCCGCGACTCCCGGCGCGGTACGGGGAATCCAAACGCTTGACCATTAGACCTTCGTTGCCGCGCGCCTGGGCGGCCTCGAACTCGCGATGTAGCCCGTCCAGGTCGTGGACCGCGCGCGGTTGCGAGGCCAGAATGCGTCCTGACCCCAGCAATTCGTCGAGCAGCCTGCGGCGCTCCGACAGCGGCTGGTCGAACAGCGCGTCGCCGCCGCGATAGAGCAGATCGAACGCCACAAACACCACCGGCACGGCTTGCTGCAATGCGGCGTCCGGCTTCTTGCGCCCCAGACGTTTCTGCAACGCGGCGAAAGGCAGCGCCCGCCCGTCGCGCCAGGCCAGAATCTCGCCGTCGAGCAGGAAGCTGCCCGGCAACTCCAGCGCCGCAGGCACGATTTCGGGAAACTGGTGCGTGATCTGGTCAAGCGTTCGCGAGAACAGCGCTACGCGATCGCCTTCGCGATGGAGATGCGCGCGGATGCCGTCGTACTTGTCCTCGACCAGCGACGGCTTCCCTTCCTCAAGCGCATCGCTCCAGTCGAGCGCGGGGCTGGCCAACATGAAACCTATGGGATGAAACAAACGCAGGCGCGCGTCGGCGAGCCGGCCCTCCGCGGCCAGCGCCAGCGTCTGCCCGATGTCGCCGAGAAATAGATTGGCGCGATGCACTTGCTCCAGCGCGGCATCGAAACACGCGGCGATGGCTTCCTCCACCAGGCTTTCGGCCAACCCGATGCGCATGTCGCCGGAAATAATCTTCAGCAGGTACTTGGCTTCGAGACCCGAGCAGCGGCCCAGCAGCATGGCCAGCAACGGATGTTTTTGCGACGGACCGCGCGCTTCGGCCAGCTCGGCCAGCCGTGCGGCGATCTCGGCGAGCGTCTGGCCGCGCGATTCGCGGGCGGCGAGCAGTTCACCGGCCAGGCCGCCGGTGTCGCCATGCTTGCGGTAGGTTTCGGCGAGCGTCCGCTCGTCGGATCCGGTAATCCCGGCGAGGACTTTCCACAGCAGCGCCCCGCCGACGCCCAGACGGCGCTCCTCGGCCACAGGAAACGCCCGGCCGCAAGCGAACACTGCCGCGAGGCTGGCGTCCGGAGTCGCAAGGGACTTGAAGTACGCCGCCAGCAGGCGGACTTTTTCGCTCTTCTTGCTGGTGGCGGCGAGGGCTTCGCAGCATTCCGCGAAGCCGGACAGCGGGGCCATCCGGTCAATCTATCATTCGCAACTGGCCTTCTTCATGGGGATGTTATTACCGCGCACTTTGCCCGGCTCGCCGGCTTCGATGCGCGCCCACAATCCGGGGTCTCGTTTGCGATAGATGATCCGCTGCGGAAAATCGTGCGTGGGATTCTCGAAGACCACTTCCGTCTCGCTGATCCGCAGCAGCTTGAAGGGCACCGGTTCGCGGTTGCCGATCCGCGGGGCTTCATCCACTGTTCTTCGACGACTACGCTGCCCTGAACCACCTCCCAGCATCCGGTCAGCCAGGAAAGCTGGGTGACGTCCTGGGCGCAGAGGGTTCCGGCGCACAACACAAGCAGAAGTAGTTTCATGGAAGGGAGCATACGGGAATCCCTCCACCGCGTATTGTAAAAAAGCGACGTTTCCGGCTCTGTGCCTCTGTGCCTCTGTGGCTATTCCCCGCGCACGAAGTACCCGGTGATCTCCTCGCCTCGGAACGCCGCCGGGGTCTGGCCCGAGAATTCCCGGAAGTCGCGGATCAAGTGGGCCTGATCGTAGTACCCGCACTCGAGCGCGATGGCCGGCCAGCCGCCGGCCGGAGCCTGCTCGCGCATCTGCACGGCGCGCTGGAAGCGCAGCACGCGAGCCAGTTGTTTCGGCAGCAACCCCACCTGACGCCGGAAGCGCCGTTCGAGCGACCGCCGGCTGAGTCCAAAACTGCGCGCCAGGTTGGCTACCGAAACCACGCCATGAGCTTCGTGGATTGCCGCAACTGCAGCGTCCAGGGTAGGGTCGATATCCAACCGCGGCACGAGCCACTGCCGGGCGATTTCACAACGCGATTCCCAATCCGCGGCATCGGTGATCCGCTGGGCCAGCTCGCGCGCCTCGCGTCCGCGCAGCAAGGAAAAGTCCACGATCTGTCCGGTCAATTCATCCGCCGGACAAGCCAGAAACGGCCATGCGCCGCCCGGCCGGAAGCGAATCCCGAAGCAGCCCGCCCAGCCCGTGGGTTGCAGCCGGACTTCCCCGAGCAGTTGACCGGCCACCAGCGACCTCGGCTGCGTCTCGCTCCGTCCGCCGGGCAGAAAACGCCGGAACGGATCGCCATAGTGGAAGACCAGCTCCATGCTTCCGTCGGGCAGGATCGACTGGGGCGCGTCGCTGGCGGCCGGAACGCCTTCCAGCATCCAGAAGCATTCCACATGCCTGGACAGTCGCTCGCCGGGATGGGCCTGCTGGTAATTCACGGTGCAGTCCAGGTATCCTAACATCACTCCTATGACCAGCACACGACGCCAATTCATGGTGGCCGCTACCGCAGCGCTCGCGCTGCGCGCCCAGGGCCGCTCTCCGTTCCGCTACTCCATCTGCAACGAGATTTTCGAGAAGTGGGACTTCGCCAAGGCTTGCCGGGCGGCTCGCCAGATGGGCTACACGGGCCTCGAAATCGCGCCGTTCACTCTAGGCGACAGCGTCGACGACATCTCACCGGCCAGGCGCAAAGAGTTGCGCGACATCATGCGCTCGGAAGGTCTCACCTTCGCCGGACTGCATTGGATCCTGGTGACGCCCAAGTGGCTGCACATC
>CAYPHP010000202.1:0-3596 GCA_964410045.1 uncultured Acidobacteriota bacterium
CATCGCGACTTCTGGGCGCTGCGCGATATCTCGTTCGACGTGGAGAAAGGCCAGACCTTGGGCTTGATCGGTCCCAACGGCTCGGGGAAGAGCACGCTGCTGGAGATCCTCACCGGGATTCTAGAGCCGACCACAGGCCGCGTGCGTACCCATGGACGTGTCGCCGCGCTGTTGGAACTGGGCGCCGGTTTCAACCCGGAGTTTACCGGGCGAGAGAATGTGTTCCTGAACGGGGAGATCATGGGCCTGAGCCGCCGCGAGGTTGAGACCAGCTTCCCGCAAGTGGCGGCCTTCGCGGAAATCGGCGAGTTCATTGATCAGCCGGTGAAGACCTACTCCACCGGCATGCTGGTGCGTCTGGCGTTTTCCGCGGCGATCCACGTGGACCCGGAAGTGCTGGTAGTCGACGAGGCTCTGGCCGTCGGCGACGCCATTTTCTCCAATCGCTGCGTGCAGAAGTTTCAGGAGTTGAAGGCCCGTGGCGTAACCGTGGTATTGGTCTCGCACGACTTGGGGCTGGTGAAGCTGCTTTCCGACCGCGCCTTGCTGCTCTACCAGGGCCAAGCCTTGGCCGAAGGCGATCCCAACGACGTAATCAACAAATACATCGGCATGGTCCTGGACCGCCAGAAGAGCGTTGAGCAGGTGGTCTCCACGCCAGCGGCAGCGGCAACCCCGGATGCGCCTGAGTCGCTGGAGTACAGTTTCCGCCACGGCGATCGCCGCGCCGAGGTGGTCCGTGCCGAACTGCTGAATGAACAAGGCCATCGAACCACGGTAGTTCGCTCCGGCGAGCCGTTACGTGTGCGCATCCTGGCGCAGTTTGCGGAAGATCACGACGCGCCGATGGTGGGCATGATGATCCGCACCCGCATCGGCATGGACGTTTTCGGAACCAACACCAAGCTCGAAGAACTTGACCTCGGACCGGTGAAGGCCGGCGAACTTCTGGAAGTGACCTTCGCGTTCCAGTGCTGGCTGGCGCCCCAGGAATATACCATCACCGTAGCCACTCAGTCTCTCGACGGATCGAGCCACGATTGGCTGGACGACGTCCTCACTTTTCAGGTGGTGGATGACCGCTATACCGCGGGTGTCGCGAATTTGCATGCGCGCGTCACCGCGCGACGGAGATCCCCATGACTTCCGCAGAACCCATCAATGTAGCCGAGACCTTGGCCGAGATCCGCCGCCGTGTGGCGGCGCGATTGGCGCGCACCGTGCCGGATGTTCCGGAGCTGGCCGTTCCACCGCTCGAGCCGTTGCGTCATGCACGGTCGGTGGCGGAGGCCTGGACCTACAGCATGGGCCGGGTGAATCCGCGACCCGGCGGCCTGGTCAACGCCGTGGCCCAATTCTTCAAGGGGCTGCTGGCCCGCAGCCTGCGCTGGTTTGCGTTTCCTCAGACTCAGTTCAACGCTGGCGCGGTCGCCGCGCTGATCCGCACCGAGGACATGTTTGCGGACATCAATCGCAACTTGGTGGTCCTCGGCCAGAATCTTGCGGATCGCCAGCGGAAGGAAGCAGAGCTGGCCCAGCGCGTGAATGAACTGCACGACGGTACGCAGATGGCGCTGAACCTTTTCCGCCAGGACTTGGACGCCATCAGCGAACGGCTGACCCAGGCTGAGGCGCGCACCGAGGACATTTACCGCGGATTGGGAGCTTCGCTCGAAGCGGTCCGCACCGACGTCGGGCGTTCGCTCGAAGAGCTCTGCCGCGACATCAACAGGGTTCAAGAAGGCTATTGGAAGGACTTGGGACACTATCGGGAAGAGCACCAGGTCCTGCACAACCGGATCGACGAGGAGGTCCGCGAAGTTCGCCATCGCCTGCGCGCCGCAAGTTCCGCTCCCGCAGCGACTGTGCAGACCACAGCGCTTCCGGAGTTCGACTATCCTCGCTTCGAAGAGAAGTTCCGCGGCAAAGAAGGCGAAATCCGGCAGCGCCAGGAGTTCTACCTCCCCTTGCTCAGCGGACACGCACCGGTCCTGGATGTCGCCTGCGGCCGAGGGGAAATGCTGGAGCTGTTGCGCGAAAAGGGCATCGAGGCGCGCGGCGTGGACCTGGACGCCGACATGGTCCTCCGCTGTCAGGACAAGAAGCTTCCCGTGGTCCGCGCCGACGCCCTCGCCCATCTGGAAGGCTTGGAGGACGGCTCCCTGGGCGCCGTGTTCTCCGCACAGTTCGTGGAGCACTTGCCGGTGGCTGCTTACTCGCGTCTGATCGACCTGGCATATCGCAAGCTTCGCTCCGGCGGCGTGCTCATCTTCGAAACACAAAACCCAGAATGCCTGGCGATCTACAGCCAGACCTTCTTTCTGGATCCGACGCATGTCCGTCCGGTTCCCGCCGCGCAACTCCATTTCATTCTGGAGGAGGCCGGATTCTCCCGAATCGAAACGCTCTACTTGTCGCCGCTGGGCGACAGTCTGCCTCGCCTGCCCTTGTTGCCCGGGAACGGCCAGGCCAAGGAATGGAACCAGGCGGCGGAGCGATTCAACGCCACCTACTTGGGCTACATGGACTACGCCATCGTCGGAAGAAAGCCCTGAGCCGCGTTGCGCCTCGCTTATTTCTCGCCGCTGCCGCCGTCGCCTTCGGGCATCGCGCGGTACTCCATGGAATTGCTGGCCGGACTCACGCGTCGCTTCGATGTGGAGATCTTCGTCGAAGACAAGCGATCGCTTCTGGCAGCGCCGCAATGGCCGGTGTTCCATCATGAGGAGTTTCCGGCCCGGGATCGCCACCGGCGCTTCGATCAGTGCCTGTACCAGTTGGGGAACAATCGACTGCACTGGTTTGTGTACCAGGCGGCCTTGACTCGTTCGGGCCTGCTCGATCTGCACGACGCGCTACTGCAGCATCTTTTTCTCGGACATTCCTGGGATGCCTGGGAGCAGGAGTTCGCGTATGTGTACGGCGCACGGGGCAGGGAAATCGCCGCCAACCTGAAGGGCGGGAACATGGGCGCGCATGAAGGTTTCTTCCGCTATCCGCTGGTGAAGCGCGTCGCGGAGGCCAGCCGCGCGGTAATCGTGCATAACCCGGGCGCCGTCGAGCGTGTGCATCGCGAAGCGCCAGGCGCGTCGTGCCACGTCATCCCGCATCTGTTTCAGTCGCGGATCGCGGCTGCGGACCGGAGCGCGCTGGGTCTGCCGTCCAACGCATTCGTGGTGGGATTCTTCGGTTACGTGCGCGAGCCGCGGCGGTTGCCGGTGATCCTGCGCGCTTTCCAAGCCCTGCGGCGGCAGGTCCCTCATGCCGAGTTGCTGATCGTTGGTGACGGCCGGGCCGAGGGACCGGGCGTTCGTTGCCTCGGACACGTTGCCGACGAGTTGTTCGACCAGTACGGCGCCGCATGCGACGTGGTGGTGAACTTGCGCTGGCCGAGCGCCGGGGAAACTTCCGGCGTATCCATCCGCATGATGGGTTTGGGCCGGCCGGTGATCATGACCGATCTCCCCGAGAACAACGCGTATCCCGAGGACTCCTGCCTGAGAGTCCCGCCCGGAGAAATGGAAGAGCCCCTGCTGCTCGAGTATCTTCTGGAACTGGCTCGCAACCCGCCGCTCGGCCAGGCGATCGGGCGCAAG
>CAYPHP010000202.1:3606-4080 GCA_964410045.1 uncultured Acidobacteriota bacterium
AGCCGGGTAACGAGCGGATTCAACGAAATCTCGATTTCGCGCGATCACGATGCCGAACGTTGCGTGGAAATGTACGCCTCGGTGCTGCGTTCGAGCCCAGCGCATCGCATGGATTCTCATATTAGACTAACGCCGTGAACGATCCGGTGGTGGCCTTGGAGTCTGCGGTGATCACGCACGGCCTGCCGCGCCCGTTGAATCTCGAGGTGGCCCGTGAATGCGAGGCGGCGGTGCACGAGGCAGGCGCCCGGCCAGCGACGATCGCGGTGCTTGACGGGCGGGTCCGAGTCGGGCTCGACCCTGCGGAGTTGGAGCGATTGGCCACTGACATCACAGCCGCCAAGTGTGCTGCACGTGACATTGGAGCACTGGTTGCCGCCGGACGCAGCGGCGGAACCACGGTCTCAGGAACGCTGGCCATCGCCGCTGCAGCGGGGATCGCCGTGATGAGCACGGGGGGAATCGGCGGCGTTC
>CAYPHP010000202.1:4090-6831 GCA_964410045.1 uncultured Acidobacteriota bacterium
CCGCCGATCTGCATCAACTCACCCGTTCACCAGTCGCTGTGGTCACCACCGGAGCGAAGGCCATCCTGGACCTGCCGCGAACCTTAGAGTATCTGGACACCCTGGGTGTTCCGGTTGTGGGCTACCAGACCTCCGAGTTCCCGGGCTTCTATACCTCGGAGACCGGTTTGAGCTTGAGCCATCGCGTGGACTCGGTCACGGCCGTCGCCGCAACGATCCGAGCGTTCCGCGCCACGGGGTACAACGGCGCGATCTTGGTGGTTCAGGCGCCACCTCAAGGAATGCCCGCCGCAGATCTGGAAATAGCGCTTCAAGCTAGTTTGACCAGAGCGTCAGAGAAGGGCATTACGGGATCAGCGGTGACCCCATTCCTCCTGGCCTCACTGGCCGAGGCTACTTCGGGAAGGACGCTCGAAATCAACCGCCGTCTGCTGGTGGCCAACGCCAGGCTGGCCGCAGAGATCGCGGGGGATCTGTAGCAGGGCCGTTTCCGTTGCGCCGGAGGCAGACAAGAATGTCTGCCTTACTCGGAGATTCAGCAGGCAGCAGTGCTGTAGGGCAGGCATTCCTGCCTGCCTTCGGCCCTTTTCAGCGCGCTGGGGCTGTTAGGCTTTCGGCTTGCAAGTGGCGCACGGACAGATCTCGCGCAGCAGCGACCAGGAGTAAAGGCCGGTGTTGTGCCCGTCGTTCCAGAGGATCCGCACCGCATAGCGGCCAACCATCTCCACGTCACGCATCTTCGGACGCTCCTTGTACATCACGAAGGGATTCGTCGACTGGGTGCCGGCCTGAGGCTCGGACGTCCCGTGGGCGTTCGAACAGGTGGCGCAAGGGCAGTGATCGCGAAGATAGCCGCAGGTGAATTCGGAGCGGTGGCCATCCACCCATTCGATGGTTACCCCTTGGCTCTTGGAGATGTCGATCTTGGCTGGGTCGCTGACGGAGGGCACGAAGGTCAGTATACTTCAGTTAGTCGGACATTATTTAACATAATATCCATTATCAGACGACAATACGGGCCCCGTCAGCGGATTAGTACTCTCCCCCCATTCCGATTGCATCTCGCCCAGTGAACCTGTAAAATCACCGCGAAATGGGGCGCCACAGTAGCAAGGGTTTCTCGCTCATCGAGCTGCTGATCGTAGTGGCCATCATCCTGATCATCGCGGCCATCGCCATACCCAACCTGATCCGGTCGCGGATCGCCGCCAACGAGGCCTCCGCCGTCAGCACGCTTCGAATGCTGAACAACGCCGAGGTTACCTTCGCGCTGACCTTCAGCTCCGGCTATACCGAGAACTTCACGCGCTTGGGACCGCCGCCGAGCGGCACTCAGGCCGACGTGAACCGCGCCGACCTGGTGGATCCCATCCTGGCGGGTCTCGGGCCCGGCGGTGGCGCGACCATCTTCACCAAGAGCGGCTATACCTTCGAATACACACCTATCGGTGGCGCGACGCTGGGGGCCGTAACCAGCTACCAGATCACGTCCGGTCCCCTGATCCGGGGCAGCTCTGGGCAGCGCTCATTCTTCACCAACGAGCCGTTGCTGATCCGCTTCAACGCCTCCACCGCCGCCACTGTAAGCGACGCCCCGCTCTGATGTTGAATGTTCCCCCGGGAATCGGTAGAATCACCGGCACATGAGGCGCCACGGGTCCCTGGGGTTCTCGCTTATTGAGCTCTTGATTGTCGTTGCCATCATCCTGATCATCGCGGCCATCGCGATTCCCAACCTGATGCGCGCGCGGATCGCCGCTAATGAGGCTTCCTGCGTCAGCACGCTGCGTATGCTGAACAACGCTGAAGTCACCTATGCTCTGACCTATTCGTCGGGATACACCGACAACCTCTATCGCCTGGGACCGCCCCGTCCGGGCCGGCCGGCCAGCGTCGGCGCAGCCGACCTCGTCGATCCGGTGCTGGCCGGGCAAGGTCCCGGGGGGACGCCCACAACGTTCACCAAGAGCGGGTATAACTTTGTGTACACGCCGCTGGGAGGAAGTACGCTCGGTGCGGTAACCAGCTACCAGTTCAATGCCGACCCGATCATCCGTGGCAGTTCCGGGCAGCGCTCGTTCTTCACCAACGAGCCGTTACTGATCCGCGTCAACGCCTCGGCTCCGGCGACCGTCAGCGACGCCCCGCTGTAGAGGCTTTTCTCAGCTCCTCACTCCATCCCAGCACCACGTTGAACTGTGTCGCTCTTGACTTGGGCGCGATTTCCCGGATCATCACGAAGCTCCGCCCATCCGGGGTCACATCGTACTCGCGCAGCGCGTCCTCCGAACTGTGTTCGACATACGATCCGGTGAAGAGCAAGCGCGGCGCGGAAGCGGCAAACGACGGCTGGGTGCTCATCGAAACGGCCATCATCTTGTCGCCGTTCCGATAGAACAGTTCCCCGCTCTGGCGAGCCCAGGCCGGTTCCGTGCCCCCCTCCGTCGAGATCTGATGTTTCCCGCCGGGACCCGGAAACGGCATGACGTAGACTTCCGGCCGTCCCGATTCATCGGAAACGTAGGCCAGCCAACGGCCGTCCGGGGAGAAGTCTGCGCCCCACTCCTTCGACGGGGTATGCAGGAAGGATGCCGGGCGCCGCGGTCCGGCCAGTTCGAGAATCCTGATGTCGCTCTTAAATGTGTTCATTCCAACTTCGTTGAAAACCAAGAACCGGGCATCCGGGGACAAGGCGGCCACAAACTGCGCGGCACTCTCCTCGCTCAGCAGTTGTTCCTCCG
>CAYPHP010000203.1:0-6824 GCA_964410045.1 uncultured Acidobacteriota bacterium
AGAAGTACCCCGTCATCTTCGTCCGCACGCCCTACAACTTCAACTTCTGGGACGTACGAAACGGAGCGCCCGCGGACATGTCCGCGCAACTCGCGGCGATCAAGCGCGGCTATGCCTACGTGGTGATGAACGAACGCGGCCACTTCTTCTCGGAAGGTAATTACGACATCCTGGGCGCTCCGTTGACGGACGGCGCCGATGCCCTCACCTGGATGTCCAAGCAGCCCTGGTCCAACGGCAAAGTCGGGACAATCGGCTGTTCCTCCACCGCGGAATGGCAACTGGCCGTCGCCGCGCTGGGGCATAAGGCTTACGCCGCCATGATTCCGCAAGGATTCGGCGCCGGAGTCGGACGGGTGAAGCCTTACTGGGAACAGGGCAACTGGTACCGCGGAGGCGCCGTGCAGATGCTGTTCATCGCCTGGCTCTACGGCGAGCAGAATCAGGTGCGCCCGATGCCACCGCCCAACATCTCGCAGGAAGAACGAGTTCGCTTCTCGAAGGCCTTCGACCTGGCGCAGCAGCTTCCGCGCGTGGATTGGTCGCAGGCGCTCCGCCACCTTCCGGTCATGGACATCATGAAGAACGTGGACGGCCCACGCGGCATTTTCGCCGACGAAATGCCGGTGGCGACGGGCGGGGCCATGATCCGGCGCACTCCCAACAGCCCGTCGTGGTACCGCGGCGGGCTGTGGCACGACGATAAGACCATCAACGTGCCGGGATTCTGGTTCATGTCCTGGTACGACGTCTCGGTGGGACCGAATCTGGCGGCCTACAACTTCGTGCGCCGCACCGCGCGGCCGGATATCGCCAACCAACAATACGCGGTAATCGCGCCGACCCTGCACTGCGCCTTCAAACGGGCCACCGAAAACACCATCGTCGGCCAACGCAGCGTGGGCGACGCCCGCCTGGACTACGACGCCCTCACCTACGGATGGTTCGACCGTTTCTTGAAAGGCGAGGACAACAAGATCCTGGAGACCATGCCCAAGGTGCGTTACTACACCATGGGGCTGAACAAATGGCAGGCGTCGGACACGTGGCCTCCGCAAGGCGCCCAGCCGATGACCCTGTTCCTCTCGAGCGGCGGAAAGGCCAACAGCCTGACCGGCGACGGCACCCTGGCCGCGGCGCCTCCGCCCACCGACGCTCCCGACCGCTTCACCTACGATCCCATGGATCCGGTGCCTTCCTACGGCGGCAATGTCTGCTGCACCGGGAATGCCGTCGCCGGCGGGGCCTTCGACCAGCGCAAGATGGAGGAGCGTCCCGACATCCTGGTCTACAGCACGGAACCCCTGAAAGAGGGGATCGAAGTGAGTGGACCAATCGAGGTCACTCTGTACGTTTCATCAGATGCCAAGGACACCGACTTCACGGTCAAACTGATTGATGTGGCTCCGGACGGTCCCGCCTACAACCTGGATGAGACGATCCAGCGCTTGCGCTACCGCGAGGGTTACGACAAGCCACCCGTGTGGCTGCAGGCCGGCAAGGTCTACAAGGTGACTCTTCAGCCGATGACCACCAGCAACTATTTCGCCCCTGGTCATAGGATCCGCATCGAAGTTTCCAGCAGCAACTTTCCGCGCTTCGACCGCAACATGAATACAGGCGGCAACAACTACGACGAGACGAAGGGTGTGGTGGCCCACAACGCGGTTCACCACTCGAAAGAGCATCCTTCGCAGGTGACGCTCAGCGTGGTGAAGCGCTGATGGGCTTGGTGCCGGCATACTTCCCGGCCGCATCTTCCCATCGGAATGGCGCGACATCCGGCGCCACGCTCACCTCGGTTGTGAACTTGAACGGGTATGGTCCGGGGCCGGGATAGGTCAGCTCCACGAAGAAGGCGGTAAAACCCTTCTCCGGCTTGTTTACCTTGCCAACGTAAGAGCCATCCTTCTGCGGCGCGAGCGTGGAAGATTGATAAGCGTTGCCGATGGTATCCACTCGAAAATCCCGTGCCTGGGGGTTCGTCGCCTGCCACAGACGAACTTCCTTGGGCTTGTCGACAACCTTGACCACCAGTGATCCGTCGGGCTGCTTCTTCCAGGTGAAGCGCGGCCTCGGCGTACCGGAAACGATGGCCTGGTAAAAAGACAGGATGCTTTCCGTGGCATCGGTCCCTGCCAGGTTGTGCTTGGCGTTGGGCACGTAGCGCAGATGCTTCTCCTCGGGCAGATTGCCGTAATAGTACTGCGAGTTATCCGGCAGGAAGAACTGGTCCCCCGAGGCGTTCATCATGAACTTGGGCATTCGCATCCGCGGACGGTCCCGGTAGTTGTACGGGTCCTCGATCTTCAGCACGGCCTGGTATTCGGGAGTCCCGATTTTGTGGGGAAACAGCCCGTGATTCACGTAGTCGTTGAGCGCTGTGGAGAATGCGCCATAGGCTTCAAAGTGGTGCCTGGTGATCTGCTCGCTGTTCAGGGCGTCAATGACGATGGGTATGATCGCCGTCACACGGGAATCGACAGCGGCCACCAGCCAGGTAGTCCAACCGCGCTTCGAGCCACCGGCGACGACGAACTGGTCCACTTTGGTTTGGCCGCCGTCAGCCGTGGCCAAGAATTCCTGAATGGCGTCCATGGCCCGCACGCCGCTCTTGACCATGGCCAAGCGCACCAGCCAGGTATCGTCCTTAGTGCTGAAATGTTTCACCCGCGTGTAAGCGATCAGGTCGTCTTCCGACCTGTCCTTGTCCGGCGAATCCGTGAAGCGCAGCGGCTGGTTCGGCACCATGCCCAGATCGGCGACTACAGTGCCTGTTTCGGTCGAGATCTTGACAGACCGGTCTGCAGCCTTCGACGGCGCCGGGTTGCGGTTGCTGCCGCCGCCGATGAACAAGAGAGCCTTGGTCGAGCGGACCTGGTCCGGCCGCACGATGGTCAGCCAATGCTTCCACACCGGCCGATCCACATCCTTGTCGCTTCGCCAGGTCTGCGACGTGAGTTCCAGCACGTGGGCCTTGTAGCCTGGACCTGGGATGGTGCTGACCAACCTCCACGCATAGACCGCATCCTTCTGGGCAACATAGCGATCCAAGGCGGTCTGCTGCGCGCCGGAGATGCCGCTCAAGAGCAGCACGGCCGCCGCTAAGGTGGAGAGTCGTCGAGGCCGGATTCTCATAGGGACCCAGTATAAGCCGGGCTGTGCTAGAGTTTCCGCAGGGCAGAAAGATATGGAAGACACAGAACCTCGCCGCCGCAGCGCCCGCCAGAAGGTTTGCCTCCCCGTACTCCTGGAGTACGAGGGCAGCTTCGTCACCGCCCACACTGGAGTCATCAGCCCGGTGGGCACCCTGGTGCTTTCACCGCAAGACTGGCCGCTGGAAACTGAGTTGGAGATCGAGAATCCGCGAATCCCCGAGAAGGCCTCTACCAAGTGCCGTGTAGCGTGGCAAGGCGGGGAAGCGCGCCCAGGTCTCTACAAGCTGGGCCTGGAGTTCGTTGAGCCTCAGCCGGATTTCTGGGGCTCGGACTACGAAAAACTCCCCCCGGAGCCTCCGCCTACCGAACTTCCGGCTCCAACCGCGTAGCGGTCGGTCTTACCTGCGGCGAATGAAGTCAGCTTCACTCCGTACTCCGCAAGGAGCGCGCGGGCTTCCGGAGCCGTCAGGGCTTCCAATTCCACTTGCCGCTGACGCTTAAGCCTTGTCGAGACCCGTTCCAACTCGGCGTCGTAATAGCCGCAATGGGTCATCCACTCCGTAAGGCCGGAGGGCAGGCTGCGGATCGCCTGACGCAGGCGGTCCCTGTCCGGGCGCTCCGTGCGAAAGTGGTCGGCAGTGTAGAGGCCATGTTTGCGTATGCCGCGCGCGGTTGCGGCGCGCCGCACCCAGCGGATGTCGTAGCGGCGGGCGACCGCCACCACGGCCCGCATCACGTTGGGGTAGAGGTGGGTGTGCTTGTGCGTGTCCAGGTGAGAGATCTTCAACCCGGCGGTCAGCACCTTCTCGATCTGCCGCGAGAATTCCCGCTCGATTCGCGCAGACGGCCATTTCATCACCCGGCCCAGGAACGGAAAGAAGGACATGCCGTCAGGCCACAGGACCAGATGTACGCCGGCATCGAGCGAAGGTGTCGCCCGTAGAAGTTCCGCGCCGTGATCGAAGGCCGGGCCGTCGGCCAGGATCGTGGTGGCGGTCACGATGCCATTGCGGTGCGCAAAGACGATTCCTTCACTCACCCCGCGTGTGAGCCCGAAGTCGTCGGCATCGACGATCAAGCGCCTTCCGGCTCCGGAAGCAGGTTGTTCCGGGAAGGGCGCAGCCGCCCATGCCGCAAGAAGGGTCAGGAAATCGCGCCGCGGAAGTGGGTTGAGACCCATGCACACCAGCCCATGGCATAGTCTAACGGCTGTTATACTCGATGCCCATGTCTCTTGAGACGGTGAAGATGCGTGCCCGGGGTTTCGTCTGCGTGAACGCGCACCCCGGCGGCTGCTTCCGCAACGTGGAACAGCAAGTGCAGGCGGTGACCAGCCACAAGCCTGCCGGCGTGAAGGGCCCGCGCAACGTACTGGTGATCGGCAGTTCCACCGGCTATGGACTGGCGTCGCGGATCGCCGCGGCGTGGGGCTGCGACGCAGCCACGCTCGGCGTGTTCTTTGAGCGCCCACCCGAGGATGGCAAGACTGCGACCGCCGGCTACTACAACAGCGTGGCCTTTCACCAGCTTGCCGCAAAGCAAGGCTTATACGCCGGCAGCATCAATGGCGATGCATTCTCTGACGACGTCAAGCGCCAAGCCGCCACGATGCTGCGGGACCACATGGGTCCGCTGGATTTGGTGGTCTACAGTCTGGCGTCACCGCGGCGCGTTCACCCGCGCACCGGCGTGGTTCACAGCTCGTCGCTGAAGCCGGTGGGACAGCCCTTCACCGGACGCACCGTGGATTTGAACTCCGAAAAGGTGGTGGACGTGACCATCGAGCCGGCCACCGAGCAGGAGGTTTCCGACACGGTGGCCGTGATGGGCGGCGAGGACTGGCAATTCTGGATGGACATGCTGCACGAGCAGAAGCTGCTGGCGTCCGGCGTGCGCACGGTGGCTTTTTCCTACATCGGCCCCGAAGTGACCTGGGCGATCTACACCAACGGCGCCATCGGCCGCGCCAAGAAACACTTGGAAGAGACGGCGGCGCGCCTCGATGCGCAACTCCAGTCCAGCCTCGGCGGACATGCCTGGGTGTCCGTGAACAAGGCGGTGGTCACGCAAGCTTCCGCGGCCATCCCGGTGGTTCCGCTCTACCTCAGCCTGCTGCCGCGCGTGATGAAGGCGAAGGGTCTTGAGGAAGGCTGCATCGAACAGATGCGGCGCCTGCTGTTCAGCTATCTGGTGGACGGCAAGACGCCGGTCCTGGACGAAGCGCGGCGGATTCGCATGGATGATTGGGAAATGCGCCAGGACGTCCAGGCCGAGGTTGCCGCGGTCTTCCCGGCGGTTACCAGCGAGAATCTTCAATCGGCCACCGACTTCGGCGGATTCAAGCGCGCCTTCCGCAACCTGTTCGGGTTTGAAGTGGACGGCGTGGATTACACCCAGCCCGTCGAGATTGATCTGAAGATATGAGGGGGCTTCGCTTGCTTTGGTTTCTCGGCATCGGCGTAGTGATCGCGATCATTCTGTTCGCTCTGACCATGCCGCCTCCGGAGTCCGCCAAGACGCTGAAGGCCGGCGACAAAGCGCCGGACTTCAGCCTGACCGACCAGAACGGCCGCGAAATCCGGTTGGCCGACTATCGCGGCAAGAGCACCGTGATTCTGGCGTTCTACATCAAGGCCAACACGCCCGGTTGAACCAAGGAAATGAAGGCGTATCAGGCTGATATCGCCAAACTGCAAACCGCCAATGCCGTAGTCTTCGGCGTGAGCGTCGACAGCCGCGAGGCAAACGCCCGCTTCGCGAAGGAGCAGGGCATCACCTTCCCGCTGCTCAGCGATCCGTCCAAGCAGGTCACAACCAGCTACGGCGTGCTGAACCGTTATATCCGATTGGCCAGCCGAACCACCTTCGTGGTCGACCAGGAGGGGATAATCCGGAACGTGCAGAGCGGCAGTGAGGCCATCGACCCCTCGGGCGCGATCACTGCTTGCCAGCGGATCAAAGAGAAAAGCTAGTGTTGCGTTTCCAACGCTTCATTCCAATGCCAGGCTTCTTGGCACCGAGACACCGAGACGGACAAGCTGTGGATTGGCTTCGCTTTCCGGCTCGGTGCTCTCCGTGCCTCGGTGGCTGATCTCATCTTGTATTGGCAACGTCACTGAAACGGCACACTAGGCATGTCGGGTTCTAGCACGTGCGTGCGGACCTCGCCGCCGCAGAACCGCCGCAGCATCTCGGCGAGATCGCCGAGCGCCGAGTTGAGATCCGCCCCGGTGAACGGCGGCATCATCATGTCAATGTTGATGGCCACGTCCTTGGTATCGGGAGCGATCTTGCTGAAGTCGGCGTTGCGCCAGGTCCAGCGGCGGCATAGAACACGACGCGTCTGCGGCGTGTAATAGATCACTTCACCGGGAGCCGGATGCTCGACGGCCGCGGGCTTGAACAGCGGCGCAAAACTCTCGTCTCCGCGCGCCAGTCCGAGCAGCAAATCGCCTCCATCGAGTGCGGCCAGATCGTCGCCGCCGCAGGGCGCTGCCCAGCGCAGGCTGATGATGTTGAACAGGTCCACCACCTTGCTAATGGACCGCGGCGGTTTGCCTTTTTGGATCTGCTGATAGAGGAATCGGATGCTCGGAGTGTGCTTGTCGGGGTCGACCCCGAACTTGCGGTAGGCTTCGTTCCATACTTCGATCTTGGCCGGTTCGG
>CAYPHP010000204.1:0-6823 GCA_964410045.1 uncultured Acidobacteriota bacterium
TCATCCCCCATTTTTCTCCCCCCTCTTCAAGTTTCTATCGGCGGAGCAAGATCCGGCGGCGGGCGGGGCGAAACTCGCGGGGTTTTTGCGTTCCCCCAAGTTGCAAGAGAAGACCGATGACGATTTGACCCTGTTTCTGGCGCTTCGCGGCCAAGGAGGCTGATTTCGTGCGCATCCGGCGAGAATCCACCGGCGAGACCCATGATTTGAACGCCGCCACCCCGCTCGGGGCGGGGGGCGAGGCCAAGGTTTATCGTCTGGCGGAGAATCCCGAGTTGCCGCGAGCCTGTACGGCTGCGGGCGTGGTGTTCATCGGACCCAGCGCGGAGTCTATGGAGCAGATGGGATCGAAGACCAGCGCGCGGCGCACCGCGGTAGCCGCAGGCGCGCCGATCGTGCCGGGAACCGATCGCGCTCTGGAATCAGTGGAGCAGGCCGCGGAACTCGCGGCGCAGTACGGCTACCCGGTAATGCTTAAGGCCTCCGCCGGCGGTGGAGGCAAGGGGATGCGGCTGGTGAGCCAGGCGGCGGATCTCGCGGCCTGCTTCCGAGATGCGCGGTCCGAAGCAGTGAACGCCTTCGGCGACGGCGAACTGTACATCGAGAAATACATCGAGAAGCCCCGGCACATCGAGATCCAGATTCTCGGCGATCATCACGGCAACACCGTTCATCTGGGCGAGCGCGAGTGTTCCATCCAACGACGTCACCAAAAAGTGGTGGAGGAATGTCCGTCGCCGCTGGTGGGCCCGGAGATGCGCCGGCGCATGGGCGAGGCCGCGGTGAACATCGCGCGCGCTGCCGGCTATTACAACGCCGGCACCATGGAGTTCCTGGTGGACGCGGCCAGAAATTTCTACTTCCTGGAGATGAACACCCGCCTGCAAGTGGAGCATCCGGTCACCGAGTTGGTCACCGGCCTCGACCTGGTGAAGCTGCAGATTGCGGTGGCCGCCGGAGAGCCTCTGCCGTTCACTCAGGAGCACGTCAACTGGCGGGGCGCGGCGATCGAGGTGCGCATCTACGCCGAGGATCCGGACAACAATTTTTTCCCGTCGCCGGGCCGGATCACCGCGTTGGTCTCAGCGGGCGGACCCGGCGTACGTACTGACAGCGGCGTCTATCAGGATTGGACCGTGCCGCTCGAATACGATCCGCTGATCGCCAAGCTGGTGGGCTGGGGCGGCTCGCGCGACGAGGCGATTCAGCGTCTTTCGCGAGCGCTCGAGGAATGCCTGGTCGCAGGCATCAAGACCAATATCCCGTTCTTCAAACGCTTGCTCCGGCGGCCGGAGTTTCTGGCCGCGCAACTGGATACCGGCTTCATTGACCGCATGCTGGCGGAGCCAGTCGAAATCTCGACGACGGTGGAGGCAGACCTGGCGGCAGTAGCCGCGGCCATCTATGTGAGTGAGAAGAACGTGAACGGTACGCCAGTCGCCGCCGCAGGCAGTCCTTGGAAACTGGAAGGCCGGCGCAGCCTGCTGAGGAACGAATGAAGCTCCTGACCACCATCGACGGACGGGATCGCGCTGTGGAACTCAGCGACGACCGCCGAGCCTTCTCCCTGGACGGGCAGAAACTCGACGCCGACATCGTGCGCGTCGAACCAGGCGTTTACTCTGTGCTGCTGGCTGGGCGAAGTTACGAGATCCTGGTGAAGGAAGGCGTCGGCGGGATGCTCGACGTGTACGTCGACGGGCGCCACTTCGCGGTTCGCGCCACCGACCCGCGCCGCGTCCGCCGCCGTCACGGGGCCGTGGAGCTCGAAGGCCGCCAGAGCATCGTCGCGCCTATGCCCGGTAAAGTCGTGCGCATCCTGGCTGCTGCCGGCGAGAATGTCGAGGCCAATCAGGGATTGCTGGTGGTCGAGGCTATGAAGATGCAGAACGAGATCCGCTCGCCCAAGGCCGGCAAAGTTGTGGAAGTGAAAGTTGCCCCGGGCGAGGCTGTCAACTCAGGCCAGGTCTTGCTGGTTGTCGAGTGAACTGCGGTTACTTCTTTCCGCCGGCTTCCAGCACGCGCCGCACGTAGAAGTTGGTGATCTTGGCCTGATTTCGCAATTCTTCGTAGTAGGCGGCCTTGAGCAATTGCTCCTTGCGTCCCAATAAGGTGTTGCGGATGGATTGCTGCACGGCAGGGTCGGAGAACTGACGCTGGCCTGCGGGTTCCTTCTGGATCAGCTTCACCAGGTGATAGCCCTGGCGGCTGTGGACCACCTTGGTGGTCTGTCCGGTCTCCAGGATTAGGATGGCCTGCTTGAGCGCCGGATCGGTCTTGTCCAGCGCGGAGACCGGAACGAAGCCCAAGTCGCCGCCGTTCGGCGCGGAATTGGGATCTTCCGAGTAGCTTTGGGCGACCTGCGCGAAGTCCTCCCCGTTTCGCAGCTTTCCGGCGAGCATCTCGATCTTCTGGCGAGCTTCGGTTTCGTTCTTGGCCTTGTCGTTCTTCAGGTTGCGGTAAGGATCGGTGGGTGATCCGCTGACCAGAATCTGGGCCAGGTGGTAGCGGGTCTCGGGAACATTGAAGCTGGCCCGGTTCTGGTCGAAAAACTGCTGGATCTCCGCGTCGGTGATGCTGATCCGGGAGGTGACCTCCTTGTTCATCAGCTTCTTGACGCTTTCCTCGCGGCGGATCTGATCCTTCAACTCATCCACTTTCAGGCCGCGCTGCTGGAGCTGCTTGGCGAACTCTTCCTCGGTGTACGGGCTCTTGATCTCCGTGAAGCGGTTGATCACTTCGGCGTCGGTGGCCAGCAGTCCCAGCTTCTCGGCGCGTTGCAGCAGGATCTCGCGCTCAATCAGGCTTTGCAGGACATTCAAGCGCAGCAGGTTCTCCTGCTCGCCTACAGGCTTCTGGGGCTCGTCCTGGATCTGCTGCTGATAGAACTTCTCGACCTCGGAGGCGGAAATGGTCCGCCCGTTCACATCGGCCAGCGTTTCGGTCCCGCTGGTCTTGCGGCTCGGACACGCGGTAGCGCTCAACAACAGTAGGGCGAGCGCGGCAGCCCCTGCGAGCGATCTCATCCCCTCAATCTTAACCCGCTTCGGCCTTTGCTCTGATATACTTATCGTTTCGATCCCCAGACGAGGAGTAGACATGGCGAAAGTGTGCGAGGTATGCGGGAAGAAGCCCAGTTTCGGCAACCGCGTGAGTCACGCCAACAACAAGACGCGGCGGCGCTGGGAGCCCAACCTGCAAAAAGTGAAGGCCAAAGTCAGCGGCGGAAATCGCCGGATGGTGGTCTGTACCGCTTGCCTGCGGTCCGGCAAAGTTGTCAAGGCCGCCTGAGTTGAAACCAGATCCGAAACGAATCGTAGCCACCACCAACGCCCCTCAGGCCATCGGACCTTATTCCCAGGCGGTCGTCGCCAACGGCTTGGTGTTCGCCAGCGGTCAGGTGCCGATCGATCCGGCTACTGGCCAGATCATCGAAGGCGACATTGAGGCCCAAACCGAGCGCGTCCTGAAGAACCTGAAGGCTCTGGTGGAAGCCGCCGGAACATCTTTGGACCGGGTGGTAAAAACCACCGTGTATCTGAAGGACATGAACGAGTTTGCGCGCATGAATGCGGTCTACGCCAAGTTCTTCGCCGCGGAACCGCCGGCGCGCTCTACCGTGGAAGTAGCCCGGCTGCCCAGGGACGTCCGCGTCGAGATCGATTTGATCGCCCTCGCCGGATGAGAGTAAGGTAGAATCGGCGTATCTGGATGCTTCCTGATTTAACACTGCTCATCGAGCTGCAGGTTGTGGACCAGGAGATCGCCCGCCTGAGCGCGGAGATCGCATTCCTGCCCAAGCATCTTGCGGAGATCGAGGCCAAGCTCAACTCTCATATCCAGCAACTGGACTCCGACCGGAAGACCCTGGCCGCGCACTACAAGCAGCGCAAGGGCTTCGAGGACGAGATCAAGATCATCCGCGAAAAAGTTTCCAAGTACCGCGACCAGATGCTGGCGGTGAAGACCAACGAGCAGTATCGCGCCTTCCAGCACGAAATCGACTATGCGGAAACGGAGATCCGCAAGTTCGAGGACAAGATCCTGGAGACCATGGTTTCCGACGACGACCTGGTGGGGGCGGTCAAGAAGGCGGAGACCGCGCTGGCCGAGGAGCAGAAGGCCGTGGACCAGGAGAAGGCCGAGGTTAAGACGCGTACCAGCGCCGACCAGGCTCAACTCGACGAGCGCCAGAAACAACGCGCCGCACTCCAGGCCCAGTTGAGCTCCGATGCGTATTCCCAGTATCAGTGGATCCGCGAGCGCAAAAAGTGGGCCGTAGCCGAGGCTCGCGACGGCTCCTGCACGGGATGCCGGGTCCTGCTGCGCCCGCAACTCTACAATGAAGTGAAAATGCTGGACCGCCTGCTGACCTGCGAAAGCTGCGGACGCATCCTGTACCACGTCCGCGCTACACCCGCCGAACCCACGCCCGAAGAGTTAGGCGCCCACCTCACCTAGTTCCGGATTCCTTCATCCCGCCGGCTTGCGTTTGCGCCACTCGGCTTTCCTTCTCTGTTCGCGGCGAACCTCGGCGCGCCGGATCTCCGCCTCATTCAGCCCGAAATAGTGGCCGATCTCGTGCCACAAAGTGTCTTCCACCATCCGTTCCAGCTCGGCGGGGGAGCCGGCCATCCGCTCCAGCGGACCTTGGTAGATGGAGATGCGGTCGGGAAGGCCGGTGGAAGCGCTCCAAGGCCGCTTGGTGGCCGGGATGCCCTGGTACAGCCCCAGCAGCGTGTGGCCCGGAGCAACCGACGCTGCGCGGAGCGTCTCGGGGCTGGGTTCCTGTTCCACCACAATAGCCACGTTCTGGATGCGACGCCGGTAGAACGTGGGAATTCGCTGGTAGGCTCGCTCGACGATCTGGTCGAAGGCGCTCCGGTCCATCAGGAGGTCGTGGGCCGCGCCTTTGCTGCCTCTGGCTTTTCGATTGGTTCTTTCTTGAGGTCTCCCGCCAGAGCGTAAGTGTTCTTCCCGCGCTTCTTGGCCAAATACATGGCGTCGTCGGCGGCCTTCAGCAGATCCTCAATGGTCTCGGCGTCGTTGGGCATCACCGCGATTCCGATGGTGGCGGTCACGTCCTGGACCGGTCCCCAACTGGTTTGCTCCACTCCGTCGCGGACGCGGCGGGCGATCATCTCCAGGGAGTCCATCTCCGGCTCCGTCAGCAGGACAGTGAACTCGTCGCCGCCCCAGCGCGCGGGAACATCAGCCGACCGGATGCTCTGGCGGATGATGTTGGCCACTTGGGTCAGGACCAGGTTGCCGGCGTCGTGGCCGTACTGGTCGTTGATCTGCTTGAAGTGATCCAGGTCCACGAACATCAGCCCCAGCGAGCGACCGGTACGGCGGACGCGGGCCACTTCCTGGCGCAGCCGGGCATCAAAGAACCGGCGATTGTAGAGGTCGGTGAGCGGATCAGTGATCGCCGCTTTGTACGTGGCATCGAAACTGTGCGCGCTCTTCAGCGCCAGACCCACCTGCTCGCCGATGCCCAGGAGCAACTCGGCGTCCAGGCGGCTGAAGCTGGTCGGCCGGTTCAACAGGTAGATGAACCCGACAACGCCGGCGGCAGAGCGCATCGGCACGGCCAGGAGGTTGGCGAGTCCAACCGTGGTCCTTCCCTTGGCCGGTTCAAAGAGGGGATCCTGTGGAATGTCGTTGCTGATGTACGGATCGCCGCTCTCAAAAATCAGCTTGCTGATCCGGCTGTCCGAGAGGCGGAAGCGGTGCTGCGGCACGGAATCCCAATTCGCTCCGTAGGAAGGCGTTTGGGCCACAATCTCGCCGCTTTCCGTGTCCAGCAACGAAAGCGAGCAGCTCTTGGCGTTGAACAGCTCGGCGATGCTCTCACGCAGATGCGTATAAGTAGACTCTAAGTTTTGCAGGGAGTTGAACACGCCCACCAACCGCCGCAAGCTGACCAGTTCCAAGGTCGCGCTGCGTTTTTCCAGGACTCCCGTGAGCGATGGAAGCAGGGTCTCTTTCCTGGGCGGGCCAGCCAGAAAGTCGGCAACACCTAGACGCATGGCAGAAACGGCCATTTCTACTGTCGGGTTGCTGACACAGACCAAGACCCCCGGATCTCCGGCTGACTGAACCGCTTTGCGGATCAGGTCCAGGCCGGGATCGTCGCTCGGCGAATCCAGGTCCAGGACCACGGCCTGATAGCGCTGGCCGGTCACCTGGTCAATCGCCACTTGCCTGCCGGTTACCGCGGCAACTTCGTACCCGTCAGCGGTCAAGATTTCTTCCAACTCGGTGTTGGCCCGGCTGGCATGGACCAGCAAGAGAGTGGCTTTCGGCGCGCTTTGCATTCGGTTGATCCTTCGGGGGTATTCTACCGTAGTCCTAGACAACCAGGTGAGTCAACCCCGTTGAGGTACTAAAACCACTAGCCGTACGTTCGGACCGGTCCCGCCCGGGTTAGAATCAAAAGCCATGTCCCGTACCGCGCTTCTCGCTTTGTTTGCAGCCAGTTTGGCAGGTCAGACCCCCACGATGACCGTCCAGGAGTACGAGCCGCGTAACACCTTGGTGGTACCCCAACACCCTACGCCGAAGTCCAAGTTCCCGTTCGTGGATATCCACAGCCATCATCCACGGGTCTACACCGACCAACAGCTTGAAAAGCTGCTGAAAGAGATGGATTCGATCAACATGCGGGTGGCCGTGAACCTGAGCGGCGGCACTGGCGACAATCTCATCCAAAAAGTGAAAAACCTGCCGGGAAGATATCCTGAGCGCTTTGTGGTCTTTGCCAACCTGAGCTTCAGCGATCTGAATGAGCCCGGATACGGCAAGCGAGCCGCGGCGCGCC
>CAYPHP010000205.1:0-6818 GCA_964410045.1 uncultured Acidobacteriota bacterium
GACGTTGTTCAGTTCCACGGAAATCCGCCGCGACTGGTAGTCGGGGTCGGCCAGCACGTTGAAGCCGGCCAGCTTGCCGAGGGTCTCGAAGAGAATCTTGGATTCGTTGGTGGCGCGCAGGTTGACGGGAGTGCGGGAGAGGGGCATCAACTCGGCGGGCTGTTCCGCACCCAGTAATCTTTCTTCTGAGGCTCGCTGGCTGGCCTCTCGCGGGGTCAAGGGCAGGACGGTCTTGCCGGCGGCGCGGGCTTCCAGAATCGGCAGAGTCCGTTTGATCTCTTCGGCTGCGATGCTGCTGGACGGGTCAATTGCCAAGGCGGTACGGAACTCCCCGAGCGCTTCCTCAACCTTGTCCTGTTCGCGCAGCTTGTGGCCCCGATCCACGTGGCCCATGGCGGCCAGAAAACGGGTCCGGCGGACGGCCACCCGGTACTGCGGGTTCTTGGGGTCTTCGGCGAGGGCCTTCTCGTAGAGGGCGTAAGCCTTGTCGTAATCGGCGGCTGCTTCGGCCTTGCGGCCCTCCTTAAACTGGCTGCCACCCTTGGCGGCATCCGCCGGCAAGGCCAGCAAAAGGGCCAAGACCACGCCCATCGCGACCCTGGCACGGGTCCCCAGAATCGTTCCAACCTGTTGATTTCGCAAGGTTTTCATGTGAAGTCTGCTCGCCCAACCTGGGCCCTTGTGCTACCATCTATGCTCGGCCTTTTCAAAGAGTTATGACGGATCTGCAGGGTCCGGCGTTGACTCCTGGCAGGCAGGTTTAGGGTCGCTGAGGAGTCATGGGGGAAGACAAAGAATCGCGGGATCTGGGCGTCAACCGTCAAGCCGCCCACCACTACCATCTGCTCGAACGCTTCGAAGCAGGAGTGGTGCTGACCGGCACCGAGGTCAAGTCGGCCAAGGACGGCATGGTCACCTTGCGCGACAGCTACGCCGAGGTGAAGAACGGCGAGGTCTGGCTGCTGAACACCCACATCAGCCCCTACAGCCACGGCAACTACCGCAATCACGAACCGTTGCGCGAGCGCAAGCTGCTGCTGCACCGCACCGAGATCCGCCGCTTGATCGGCAAAGTGAAGGAACGCGGTTTTACCCTGGTCCTGCTGCGCTTATACTTGAAGCGCGGCCGAATCAAGGCCGAGATCGCGCTGGCCAAGGGCAAGAACGTTCAGGACAAGCGCGAAGCCATCCGTCGCAAAGAGATGGATAAGGAAGCCCGCCAGGCGCTTCGGGCGTCGCGCGGGAAGAAGTAAGGCGTTTTCACCACAGGCACAGAGGGCACAGAGAAACGAAGGAATGGAAATCAAACTGACGCAGGCGGTAGAGAGTCTGGAAGCTGATGTACTGGCAGTGGTGGTCTTTGAGAAGGAAAAACCGTTCGGCCCGAAGCTTGAAGGGAACGCGGCACTGACGCGGTTTCTGGCACCGCTGCTCGAATCCGGCGACCTGCCCTCGAAGCTGTACGAGACCGCGGTCTTCCAACGCCCCGAAGGCCTGAAGGCGCGGCGTCTATTGGTGATCGGCGGCGGGAAGCAGGAGAAGTTTGGCGCTTTTGAGTTGCGCCGCGCGGCCGGCACGGCGGTCAGAGTGCTGAAGCCTAAGGGCTATGGTGACGTGGTCTTCCTTCCGGATGGCAATGTGTCTGACGCCGAGGCCGTGGCGGTATCCGTGGAAGGCGCCATCGTTGCCGATTTCGATGCCGGGCGCTATAAGAGCGGAGAGCGCAACGACAAGCACTTGGGATGCTTCCACGTGTCCGGAGCAGATAGCGCGTCCGTGCGCCGGGCGGAGATCGTCGCGACGGCTCAGAATTTCGCCCGCGAACTGATCAACGAGCCTGGCAACTTCCTGACCCCGACCGTACTGGCCCAGCGCGCCCAGGCCATGGCCTCGCAAACCGGCTTGCTCTGCGACGTGCTGGATCGCGGCCGTTGCGAAGAACTGAAGATGGACTCGTTTCTCGCCGTGGCCCAGGGCAGCGCCGAGCCGCCCGCCTTCATCGTCCTGAAGCACCTGCCGGCCGCCGCGCCGGCTGCCCCGGTGCTGGGGCTGGTGGGCAAGGGCGTGACCTTTGACACCGGGGGCATATCCATCAAGCCCGCCGAGAACATGGACAAGATGAAGTACGACATGGCCGGAGGCGCAGCGATGATCGGCGCGATGCGCGCCATCTCGCAACTTCAGCCTCATGTGCGAGTGATGGCCTTCATCCCCGCCACCGAGAATATGCCGGGCAGCCGCGCCTTGAAGCCCGGCGACATTCGCACGGCAATGTCCGGCAAGACCATCGAGGTGCTGAACACTGACGCCGAAGGCCGGATGATCCTGGCCGATGCGCTGCACTACGCGCGCACCCTCGGCTGTACGCACCTGATCGACGCCGCCACCCTGACCGGCGCGATCGGCGTGGCTCTGGGACAGATCAATGCCGGCGTGTTCACCAACAATTCGGCGTTCCAGGACCGCGTGCTGGCCTCCGCCCGCGACGCGGGTGAGAGAATGTGGCCCATGCCCATGGACGACGATTACATGGAGCAGATCAAGGGTACGTTCGGCGATCTGCTGAACACCGGTGGACGCTACGGCGGGGCCATCACCGCGGCCATGTTCCTCCGCGCGTTTGTCGAGGACACTCCGTGGGTCCACCTGGACATCGCCGGCACCGCTTGGGTGGATGACAATAAGCCGTATCAGTCGAAAGGCGCTTCCGGAGTGGCGGTGCGCACCTTGGTGAATCTGGTGATGGGTTATGCAAGTTAAGTGGGGACTCCGTTGGAACTGACTGCCACTGCATTCTCCCTGATTGCGCTGATGGCGCTGATGGTGGCGGTGGGCCTGCTGTGGTTCATGCGCCGCACTCCGAGACTCACCGCGGACGTGGTGGAGGCGCGCAAGAGCGTCAGCAGCGTGAGGCGCATCCTGGTGCCCATCCGTGGATTCATCTTTGAAGAGCGCGCCGTGGAACTGGCCTGCCGCCTGGGTGAGGATCAGAAAAGCGAGATCGTGCTGGCCTACGTGATGGAAGTGCCGCTCACCCTGAGCCTGGGGACTCCGATGCCCGAGGAAGAGGAAAAGGCCCGGCAAGCCTTGGAGCGGAGCGCCAACCTGGTTCGTGCCCATCGGCTGGTGCCCGTGGAGCGCGTGGAACGCGACCGCGATGCCGGGCGTGGCATCTTGAAGGTGGCCAAGGAACTGGCCGTGGATTTGGTGGTGGTGGGCACGCACTCGATCCCAATCGCGGCCTGGCCATCCAGCCCATCGGCCCCACGACGGAAACGCTGTTGCGCCGCGCCGACTTTGAAGTGATCATTGACCGCCCGCCGGCGCCCAAATTCGAGTGAGTAGGAAAAGGTAGACTGTCCTTATGCGCATTATTGTAGTTGGTTACGGCCGGATGGGGAGCCAGTTGGTACGCCGGCTCCTGGAAGAGGATCACCAGATCACCATCGTCGACAAGAACCGCTCGGTGATCGAGCGAGCCGTGCGGCACCTGCGCGCGCGCATCGTGGTGGGCGACGCCACCGACCCTGAATTGTTGCGTCAGGCGGGCGTAGAGAAGGCCGACATGCTCTTCGCCCTTACCCGCAACGAGAATTCCAACCTGATGGCCGCGGAGATCGCCAAGACCGTCTTCAAGGTTCCCCGCGTGGTGGCCGTGGTCTACGATCCGCAACGCGAGCAGGGCTTTCACAACGCCGGGATCGAGACGTTCCCCATCTCCATGGCGGCTGCCGAAATCCTGACCGCGAAACTCAAGGGCGGCGCCGGTGTGAGGACGGCGGACATGGCCGAGAACGTCGCTGAAATGCTGGACGCCCGGCCGCACGTTCCCGCTGTCGAGTTGCGCCCGTTCCAGCCCACCCAGCCCTACTACGTCATTGTGGTCGGCGGCGGGAAAGTCGGCTATTACCTTTCGCGCATGCTGCTCGGCCGCGGGCACGAGGTCACCGTCATCGAAACCGACCCGGACATCTTCGCACTGGTCTCCAATCAGCTTGACTGTCCGGTGATCCACGGCGACGGTTCATCCATCGCCATGCTGGACAAGGCTGGAGCCAACCGCTGTAACGTCTTCGTGGCGGTGACCAATCACGATCACGACAACCTGATCGCCTGCCAGGCGGCCAAGTTTCACTACGGCATCCCCAAGACGATTGCCCGGGTAAAGAATCCCAAGAATGAGGCAGTGCTCCAGCGACTGGGCGTGGACGTCACGGTCAGCTCCACGGCGATCATCAGCCAGGTGATCGAAAGCGAATTGCCGGCCACCCGAATCCGCACGCTGCTCAGTCTGAAAACCGGGAATCTCGAGATCCTGGAGTTTTCACTGGACGCCAACTCGCCGGTGGTCGGCCGTCAATTGAAGGACATTTCCTTCCCGCAGAACTCGTCAATCGTGACGGTCCTCCGCGAAGGCGAGACCATCATTCCTCGCGGCGACACCACGCTCGGCGAGCACGACGTGGTCCTGGCGCTGGCGCATCCGAGTAGTGAGGAAGATTTGCGGCGTCTGCTCGTGGGATAACCGATTCACACTGGACTGGCGGGGTCCCTTGGCCCGTCCGGCGAATCACTTCGGATGCGCCATGATGTCGAGAAACGTGTAGGTGTCACCCTCAAGCCTGAAGTAGCAGCGCCAATCCCTGGTGACTCGGGCCT
Source organism: uncultured Acidobacteriota bacterium (assembly GCA_964410045.1). Classification (GTDB taxonomy): domain Bacteria; phylum Acidobacteriota; class Terriglobia; order JAJPHL01; family JAJPHL01; genus CAYPHP01. The sequence goes on from CAYPHP010000205.1 coordinate 4,660, forward strand.
GCCAGATATCTTCCGCCTCGTTGTACTTCTTTGCTCGCAGCGACGGATTGCCACAGGTCGCTGAGCAACAGCGCAGACTGTTTGTCGAAAGCCTTCCGTATTCGGGTGGGAGCAGCTTCGTGATTGACGAGGACCCGCTGGGCGAACCGGCGCTTCATCGCCCGGGCTGGCGGCGTCTCTTCTTACGCAGTTCCGCGGCGTTCCGGTGCAGAGACTCGAACATTTCCTCATGCGTCGCAAATGGTCCGTAGACACGGCCCTGCTTAATGTCCTCCAAGGCCTCGTCAAGCGAGCGGTCTACGACGGACTTGGGGGTAAAAGTGATCTTGCCGCGCTCCACGCGGCCCTCCAGCAAGTCGCCGACTCGCACCTTCACCTGTCGAAGGAGGTTCTTCGGGATTCGCACATGAAATCTTTCTTTGACGGCAACGACTGTCATAGAGGCTTGGTGTAACTATTGACGACTTATCAGGTCAGTTGCTCGTGGTCAATCAGGCTGCAGGAAGCGGCGGTAGTTCATTCCTACATTACTTCAGGAACTTCCATTCCCAACCACGCCAGCGTCCGGGTGAGCTGGCGGCGGACGTAGTCGGCCAGCCAGAGGAGGAACAACTTCTTGGCGGCGTCCTCTTCACTCAGGATGTGATGGCGGTGGTAGAAGGTGTTGAAAGCTTGGGCGAGTTGGAACGCGTACTTGGCCAGGACCGCCGGCTCGCTGGTGGAAAGCGCTTGTTCGGCAGCGGCGTCGGCCTGCGCGGCCAGAAGCAGCAATTGCCAGAACTCGGCGTCGCCGTCGACGGCGGCGGCGTCAACTTGTGAAAAGTCCGGCGTCTCGCCGAGCTTGCGCAGGATGTTGGCGGCGCGGACCGCGGCGTACTGCACGTAGGGGCCGGTCTCGCCGTCGAAATTCAGAGCGTCCTGAAAATCGAAAGCGATTACCGCGTTGCGCGTGAACTTGAGCAGGAAAAAGCGCAGCGCCCCGACGGCGATCTTGCGAGCGATGTCCGCTTGAAACTCTGCGTCGCGATCGGCGTGGCGGGAAGCGACTTCGGCCAGCGTCTTCTGGAATAGCGTATCCAGAAAATCGTCGGCCTTCACGCCCTGCCCCTTCCGCCCGGAAACTTCGACGTACGGACGCTTCTGGTCTTCCGGCGGGATCTCGATGCCCAACTCGCGGGCGCAGCGCTGCGAGAGCGCCACCATCTCATAGGAGAAATGGACGGACTTGTCGGCCTGGTCGTTGTATCCGAGCGCGCGCAGCCCGGCGACGACGATGTTTTGCAGGTAGGACTGCCGTGAGTCAATCACGTTGAAGACTTCCTCGGCGCGGCCGAATGGTTTCTCATCGCCCTCTGTGGTACTCGCCCACACCGTACGTCCATCGGCATAGGAGAAGAACGGGCGATAACGGAAATCGCGGCCGAGCAGGCCAAACTTCCAGAGCTGGTAGGCAATGTCCTTGCCGACGTAAGTGACCGTGCCATTGGAGCGCACGATGATCTTGCCTTCGTCCGCCTCGGCGTCCTCGGTCTGCTCGCCGCTGGAATCGGCGGGCATCACCCAGCAGCCTTTGTTCTTGCCTTCCGTTTCCAGATAGATCGCCTTGCGGGACTTCAGCAACTCGAATGCCTGCTCCCAGAAGTGCAGGTGCAGGATTTCGCTCTCGCGGGGCAGCAGATCGTATTCCACACCCATGCGCTGCATGGTCTTGAGGTGGGCCAAGACGATGGCTTCGGAAACCAGCGTGCCGATCCTCGCGGCTTCACCTTCGCCGTGTTCAATCTGCTGAAGGGTCTTGCCGCGCAGTTCCAGGCGCGTCTTGTCTTCCTGAAAGAATTTCGAGACGCGGGCGTAAAGGTCCCAGCAGTAGTAGTCGAACTTCGGTTGCGCCACAAGCTCTTCTACGTCAGCCGGAGTCTTCTTCTCCAGATGCATGAACCCGACCACAACGTCGCCGACCTGGACACCGGTGTTGTCGATGTAGTTCTGGACCTCCACGGTTCGCCCGCGCGCGCGCAGGATCCGTACGAAGGCGTCGCCGAGGGCGGCGTTGCGCAGGTGGCCGATGTGGGCAGCCTTGTTGGGATTGATGTTGGTGTGCTCGACCACCACTTTGCCGGTTGCCGGTGAAGGCGCGTCGGACTCGCCGGCGATCGCCG
>CAYPHP010000206.1:0-6807 GCA_964410045.1 uncultured Acidobacteriota bacterium
GCGCCGACTACGACTACACCGTGTAATCATCGAGGTACGGAACCACGGCTTGCCGAATGATCGCGCCGTGGTCGAGTTGCTATTACACAAAGTGCACCTTGCTTCCGGTGACCTTGACGCCGTGCTCCAGGGCTTGACGCTGTCCTTCGAGGCCGGGGAAGGCCGGCAGCAGCGACGGGTGAATGTTCAAGACCCGGTTGGGAAAGGCCCGCACGAAGTACGGGCTGAGCAGACGCATGTAACCGGCCAGGCAAACCAGGTCCACGCGCTCGGCTTGCAGCGCGGCCACCACTTGACGGTCGTATTCCTCGCGCTCCAGTCCCTTGGACGGCAGGACCAGCGTCTTCAAGCGGCGCTGCTCGGCGCGGACGATGCCCGGCGCTCCCGGCCGGTTGCTGACCACCAAGGCAATCTCGGCAGGGATGCGGCCGGCTTCCACGTTCTCGGCAATCGCCTCGAAGTTCGAGCCGCGTCCGCTGAGCAGAATCGCCAGACGTTTCCGCATGTCAATGTCTTCTTACCACAGAGACGCCAAGCCAAACCACCTTATACTGGAATCCGTTCGTGCTGCCGACCGCGGAATGAAACCGCCCCTACAAATCTTGGCATGTCCAGCGTGCCGGGGTCCCCTCGAATGGCCGCGCTGCAACGCTTGCGGAGCAAGTTACGCTTACGCCGGGGGAATTCCGGTGTTGATGACTCCCGAAGATCGCGTCAAGTTCTCGGTAACGCTGGCCGCGCCCGACGGCTCGCAAATGACCGCCCGATATGAGTCGCGCCAGGGCCCCCGGCTGAGTTCGCGCTTGGTGGAATTGCTGCGGCCTCCGGCTCCCGTGGTCCACAATTCCGCTGAGCGAACTATCGATTGGCCGCAGGGTGGCTCGGTTCTTTACGTTGGCGGCGGCGGACGGCAGGTTCCTGAGTGCATCAATCTGGACATTGGCGCATTTCCCGGCGTGGATGTGATCGGGAACATCGAACGGCTGCCGTTTCTTGAATCCAGCGTCGATGCGGTGGAGTGCGATGCGGTATTGGAGCACGTCGAGCATCCCACGCAGGCGGTCGGTGAGATTCACCGGGTCCTCAAGCCGGGCGGGCAGGTCCACGCGGTCGTCCCGTTCTGCCATCCGCTGCACGCGTATCCGTCCGACTACAACCGCTGGACCTTGGCCGGCCTGCATACCCTGTTCGGATCGTTCGAAGTACTGGCCAGCGGAGTCCGCTCGGGACCGACGGCGGCCATGCTCACCTTGGTCCTCGACTACGTAAAGCTGTGGATGCCCGGCAGACAGATGCAGCGCACGGCGTATGCCCTGGCGGGTTGGCTGTTATTCCCCCTTCGGTACCTGGATCTGATCCTGATGCGCCGGCAACGCGCCGAAGTCCTTGCCAACCACTTCTATATTCTCGCCAGAAAGAATTGACGATTACAAGCGCAGCGCGGCCAGCGGATCGATGCGCGTGGCGCGGCGGGCCGGCAGGTAAGCGGCAAGCACCGCCACCGCTGCGAGAGCCGCTGCCACTGTGACGTACGTCGCTGGATCTGTCGCGCTGACCTGGAAGAGCAGTCCGGCCAGCAGGCGGCTGACGGCCAACGATCCGGCAACACCCAGGACCAGTCCCAGGCCGGCCGGGCCCATGGCCTGCGCCACGACCATGCGCAGAATGTCGGCAGGTCGCGCGCCCAGGGTCATGCGCAGCCCGATCTCGTGAGTCCGGCGCGCCACCGAGTAGGAAATCACGCCATAAATGCCGCCGGCCGCCAGCAGCAGCGCCACCACGGCGAACCCCGTCAGCAATTGCAGATTGAAACGGCGCGGAGCCACCGACTGGGCGATGTACTCTTCCATCGGGCGTACCATCGACGCGGCCACGTCCGAGTCCACGGCTTGAATCTCTCTCCGCGCCGCCGCTGCCAGCGCCATCGGATCGCCCTGGGTGCGCAGAATCCAATACTGATTGCTCGCCAGCCAGACCACCGGGGCTGGCTGCACCTGTCTCCAAGGGATGTAGATGTCGTAGGTGGGCTTGGTGTCCAGGCCGTAGTGCTTCACGTCGCTCACTACGCCGATGATCTCCACGGTCCGCCGCCGCCCGCCATTGTCGTTGATCTCCAGCCGCTCGCCGAGCGGGTTTTGACCGGGAAAGAACCGGCGCACGAGGGTCTCATTCACGATGGCGACGTGGTTGGTCAACGCCGTGTCGCGATCGGTGAACACGCTGCCCTGCCGCACCGGGATCCGCATGGTGTGGAAAAATCCCGGACCGACCATGCGGAACTGTCCCGCCGGCACCTCTTTCTCCGCGGGCGCCGGACGGCCCACGACCGTGAAATCCACCGTGGCTAACTGGCCGTTCAACGGGATCACCGAGCTGCCGCTGGCGGCGATTACCCCCGGCAGACGTTCCATGCGCGGGAGCATCTGCTCGTAGAAACGGGTGATCTTTTCCGGATCACCGTAACGCGCGCGCGGGAGCGATACGCGCACCGTCAGCACATTGGCGGCGTCGAAGCCGGGTTCCACTGCCTGCAGGCGAGCGAAGCTGCGCAGCACCAGGCCGGTCGCGGTCAGGAGCACCAGCGACAGCGCCACTTCCGTCACCACCAGTCCGTTGCGCAGGCGCAGGCCGCGGGGTCCATCGGAGGCGCCGCGTCCGCCCTGTTGCAGTTGTTGCGACAGGTTGACGCGGGTCGCCGCCAAGGCGGGAAACAATCCAAACGCGATCGCGGAAAACACCGAGAGCCCCAGCGTGAACCCGAGTACCCGGCCGTCGAGACCGGCCTCGTTGGCGCGCGGCAGTCCGGCCGGACTCAACGACAGCAGTCCGGGCACCGCCCAGTAGGCCAGGAGTAGACCCAGCGCGCCGCCGAACAGCGCCAGCAGCAGGTTCTCCATCAGCGCTTGCCGCAACAGCCTGAGCCGGCCAGCACCGAGTGCCGCACGGATGGCCATCTCCCGCGCGCGGACCGATCCGCGCGCCAGCATCAGGTTGGCCAGATTGGCGCAGGCGATCAGCAACACCACTCCGACGGCGGCCTGCAGCGTCCACAGCGCCTGGCGGTGCGCGCCAAGGATGTCGTCGGCCAGCGGCGCCACCACCAGCGATCCCTTCCGCGCGTTCGACTTCGGATAGCGGGCCAGCAAGCGGGCCGAAACTTCGGTCATATCCTGCTGCGCCTGGGCTTGGGAGACTCCCGGGCGCAGCCGCCCCACCAGGCGGAGGAAATTCACTGAATCGCGGTTCAAGCGCCAGGGATCGGTCTCCGGCGAGAGCGCGCAGGCCAGTTCGACGCCGCGAACTGTAAGGAAGAAGAAGGAGGCCGGCAGGACGCCGACCACGGTGTGCTTCTCGCCGTTCAGCAGGAGATCGCGGCCCACCACGGCGGGATCGGCCCCGAAGCGCCGCTGCCAAAGGCCGTAGGTCAGCACAACCACGCGCGGCGCGCCAGCCCGGTCGTCGTCGGGAACCAGCGTGCGCCCGACCGCGGCATCGACGCCCAGCGTCTGGAACATGTCCGCGGAGACCCGCAGCCCGATCAGGCGCTCGGTTTCCCCGTGGCCGGTCAAGTTGACGTTCCAGTTTCCGAAGGCGGAGAGCCGTTCGAAGCTGCGGTTCTCCTCCCGGTAGTCCAGAAAGTCCGGCAGCGAGGACGGATATTGGGCCGCATCCGGGCGCGTGGCCCAGATGCGCATCAACTGGTCCGGCTCGCGGAAGGGCAATTGGCGCAGCAGCACGGCGTTGACCACGGTGAACAGCGCGGTATTAGCGCCGATCCCGATGGCCAGCACCAGCACGGTAATGGCGGCGAACGCGGGATCGCGGCGCAGCATCCGCAGGGCGTAATGTAAGTCCTGGTACAGTCCGCTCATGGAGGGCCCTCCTTCAGGCTGCCTCCCAGGATGGGACCGGGGAGGTCATGAGTCAAATTGATTGATTTCACGATCAGCATGAGATATTGTCATACCACCATGGACCTCGAAATCCGCCATCTGCGGCTGGTGACGGCAGTGTCCGAAGCGGGCGGGCTGACTGCGGCGGCCAACCGCCTGCACCTGACCCAGTCCGCGCTCAGCCATCAGTTGCGGGAGGCCGAAGACCGTTTGGGCGTACGCCTTTTCGATCGCCTCCAGAAGCGCATGACCCTGACCAGGGCCGGCGAACGGTTGCTGCGCAGCGCCAATGTGGTGCTGGCCGAGCTGGCCCAGGCGCAGGAGGAAATCCACCGCGCCGCCAGCGGACGGGAAGGCATGATCCGCCTGGCCAGTGAGTGCTACACGAACTACCAGTGGCTGCCAGGACGCCTGCGCCTGTTCCATCGCCGCTATCCGCGGGTGGACGTGCAGGTGGCGGTTGAGGGTCGCGCGCGGCCGTTCCAAAACCTGCTCGAGGGCAAGCTGGACCTGGCCCTGGTCAGCACCCGCGTGCGTGATCGCCGCCTGCGTTTCGATCCGCTCTTCGAAGCGGAGATGGTCGCGGTGATGCCGCCGAAGCATCCGCTGACGTCCCGCCCGTTCCTGCGCGCCGAGGACTTCGCCGGCGAGACGGTGATGGTCTACACCAGCCTGGAAGACAGTTCCACCTTGCGCGGACTACTGGCGCCTGTGGGTATCGTCCCCAAACGCGTGATCCAGGTACAGTTGACCGAGGCGATGGTGGAAATGGTGAAAGCCGGACTCGGCATCAGCGTGCTGGCGCGATGGACGGTGGCGCCGCAGATCGAGTCGGGCGCCCTGGTCGCCCGGCCTTTGACGCGGCACGGAATATTCCGGCCGTGGATGGCCGCCACGCTGCGCCGCGAAGCGCCGCCTTATCTCAAAGAGTTCATCCGCTTGCTGGCCGAGGAGCCGTCTCTGCGCGGCGGACGTCTGCGCCTGGCGGCGTCTTGAAGTGGCGCAGGCATTCTTGCCTGCGCGATCTGGGCAGGGCTACCGCCAGGGATGATACGTGAACCGCACCGTGTGCGTGCCCTCCGTCAAGCGGACCCCGCGCAGCAGCCCATCCACCAACTCGATGCGAAAACCCTCCGCGCGCCAGCCGGGATACCAGGTGTCTGCTAATACCAGGCGGCCGGGACCAGTGGCCCGCACGATCACTTCAGTCGGTAAATACGTCAGGATTTCCGCCGGTCCGCCACCTTCCACAATCGCTCGAGGACGAACGTGGGGATTGCGAAATACGTCGACTTCACCCTGGTAGACCAATACATAGTCTTCCAGGCCAGGCGGCGGACGGCTGCCGTGCGGCACCAGGTAATACTTCACGTTGAGCATATCCAGCAGCAGCGGCCATTCCACTCGCGTGAACCGCTCGTTCCAGTAGTAGGCGCGTTGCAGGAAAGCACGGAAGCCGCCGTCCCACTTTTCGAGCGGGCGCAGGAAACGGTCGCGCATGAACAAGGTGTCCCGCGCAATCAGATCCTGGTTCAGATCCAAGTGAATCGCCAGGTCCGGAAACATGCGGTCGATCGAGGTCATGTACTCGAAGTAGGGCCGGTAGGTGATGGCATCGTAGCCGCGCAGGTCTTCCAGGCCGAAGACCCCGGCGGTGTTGGCCGGCAGCACGCCGTCGCCCATGATCCGGAATCGTTCCGGATCGCGCTTCAGGAAGTCCACCACCGGCGGACGGGGAAAGAGCAGTTCCTTTGGCGCAGCGGTGTTGTAGCCGCCGAGATAAACGGCGCACTCCGTGAACACCAATACCGCCGCCAATTGCGGACGCCAGCGTAGAACCGCCAGGGCAAGCAACAGGGACATCGCGAATTTCGCAGCCACCCATTGCTCAAAACGCTCCAGGCGCAGCGCTGCAATGAAATTGCTGAACTGCCAGAAGGCCGCTGCCAGCGCGGCGCAACCTGCGAACGGCAAGACGCGAAAACAGAGCCACGCTGGGATTCGCCGCTCGCGAAACTCGTCGAGACCGTGAGCGGCAAGCATGGCCCCGGCAAAGGTCGCCGAGGCCCAGAACTTGGTGACGAAGAGAGTGCGCAGCATGGGCAGTTCCAGGACCCACGAGAACGGCGGAATCCGGTAGATGAATCCCAGGCTGCCGACCAGAATCCACAGGAAAGGATTGCGCAGCGCCTGCCGCGGACGGCTGACGATCATGGCCACGGCCAGCAACAACGGGAGCAGGCCGAAGAAGCCGCCTTCGTTCGATCCCCAGCGATGCTGCGGTGAAGAAGTCCCAAAGAATTCCGGCGTCAGAAACTCCAAAAGCGTATGCGCGGAATAGAACAGCGGATTGTATTCGGCGCGAAATTGGGAAGCGGCGCCGAGAGCTACATATTCGAGCATCGGCAGCAATTGCGGCAGAGCTATCAGCGTGGCGGAAGCCACCGCGACTCCGCCCAGGGCCAAGTCCCGCCAGCCCGGGCGCCGCGAAAACCACCAGACGCCTGCGGTGGCGGCCACCACTAGCGTCGTCTCTGGTTGCCCCGCCAACAGTTCCATCGCCGAAAATAGCGCCAGCCAGACCGGACGCATCGGCCCCACGGCCCACAGCAGTGCCGGCAGCCAGACCATGGCGTCGCCGATCGGATAGCCGACGGCGAAGACAAAAGTGTAGGAAAAGCCGTAGGCTACCGCAGCCAGCGCTGCAGCGGCATCCGAGACTTGACGGCGCGCAAACATCCAGGTGAAAGTGATCGCCAGTGCGGTCCGCAAGACGGCCAAGAGCGCGTACGACCAGGCCGGCGGCAAGATCCAGTGCAGCCAGTTCAACGGATAAAGCGGCGCGGATTGACCATTGGCCAAGAGCGGTGAGCCGGCAAACGCATAGGGATTCCAAAGGGCCGCGCGCCATCCA
>CAYPHP010000207.1:0-6794 GCA_964410045.1 uncultured Acidobacteriota bacterium
CGAGTCTGGCCCCGTCGAGGCTGGCCCTGTCGAGTCTGGCCCCGTCGAGGCTGGCATAGGTCAGGCACGTCTCGGCTTTCACGGCAGCTTCAACCGCATCCTTCAAGGTCGCGGCTTCAACACTGAACAACACCGAACCGTCGAGCCAAGATTGGATCTCGATTAGCACCGCACAACTCCTTTTTGGTGAATCAGTATGGGATGTCCGCGTACTCGCGCTTTTTCCTCTTCTTGCCGTCGAACCGGTCCAAGTCATCAGCGATCATGGCTAGGCGCAGGAGCGCGTCGTTCACGACCGCCTTCGCCTCCTCACTCGACACCTCCGGCGCCGTCACCGACATCAGTCTGTTCGAGAAGTCGTGGACCTTCTCGACGTCTGGCTTCAGCGCCTCCAGCGTTCTTGCTGCCTTGGTCCCCTCCCACTCGGCTTTCTGTCTGGCCATCTCCGCCGCGTCTGCCTTCTCCTTCGCCGCCTTCTCCGCTTCGGCCCGCGCTCGCGCCTCGAACTCCGCCCGATCCTTCGCGGCCTTCTCCTCGTCCAGCTTCCGCCGCTCGGCAGCGATGCGCTCGTGCTCGGCTTCCTGGGCGGCACGGATGCGCTCGTTCTCTTCCGACACCAGCCGGTTGCGGCGCTCCATCTCCGCTTGCTCCGCGCGGAGCTTCTCTCGCTCAGCGGCTCGCGCCGCGAGCAACTCTTCTTCCGCCTTCTTGCGCTCGGCGAGAATCTTTTGTCGCTCCTGCTCCAGTTTGGCCCGCTCCTCTGTCAGCCGCTTCTCTTCCGCCTCCCGGATGGCCCGGAGCCTCGCCTCTTCGGCCTCGCGCTGGGCGCGGATGCGCTCTTCTTCTGCCCGGCGCTCAGCTTCCTCCGCCTCGCGCTTGACGCGCTCCTTCTCGTCGTCAACGACCTTCTTCTTGGCCTTGAGCGGCTCCTCGATTTCAGTGAGCAGGGACGTGATGCGCTTGGCCTCATCGTCGACCAGCCGGCCGAACTTCAGCGCGGCGGCCTTGAGCTGGACGCGCTTCTTCTCGACGCCGGTCCTGACGCGCCGGACCTCGCCCAAGGCGACGCGCACTTCCTCGTACCCAGTCCCGTCCGGAGAGATCGTCAAGCTGGCGTACTTGGCCTTGGTCTCGGAGATCTGCTCATTAGAGATGCCATAGTTGACCAGAAGCTCGTTCTGATCTTCTTTACGCTCAGCCACGTCATTCACGAGTCACTCCTTTGGCAGGAACCTCTTCGCCTTCTCGTACGCGGCAATCAATTCCTCGATGGCCTCCGGACACTGCTGCTCTGCCATCTCCCTGAGGATCGGCAGTCCGGTCTCCATCGACCGCAGGACCTCCTTCCGCGACGCCTTCCGGCCCTCCGCAAACCACTGCACGGCGACGGGGCTCCCGGGCGTGAACAGCAGGCCATCCTGGTACTGCCGGACCGCGTAGTCGAGGCAGGTCCAGACGCAGACTGCTCCCGGGTTCCTCTTGATGGCGAAGCCTGCGCCATCCACGGTCCCGTCGGGCAGGTCATTCTCGCGCCGGTGCATGTGGGGCTTCGTCAGGAACGGGCAGGCGGTCGCGGAGAAGACGGCGCAGTCCGTGTGGCACGGCGGCTCGGCGTTGTTCATGTTGACCACGCACATCGGGCCGAGAACGAAGGAGAACGTCCGGCCCAGCTGGTCGCCGCAGACCCAGCACAGCTTGCAGCGGACGGCGAGCGGGATCTTGCTGGAATCAGCGACCCGGAACTCCGGCTCGCCGTCGATCCACTGCACGAACCAAGGCACCGGATACCCGCGGCTATCGACGGGCAGCGCCTTGATGCGGTACGGCATCGGTGGCAGCGTCTGCTTGGCGATGGTCTCCATCAGTTCTCGCTCCTCATCTCACGCGGTTCTTGAATGTAAAAAGCAAAAACATCGACTCCTCCATGAAAAGTACCTGAACAAATCGATAGCTGGCCTCCGCAGGACGGAGGGATAGTGTTGAAATCCCCGGCGCTCGTAACGCCGGGGGTTGATTCCATCCTCCGTGCGGGAACTGTGCATGGGGGATGGGCGATGATTGTCCGCGATCTTGCCGCGCGCTATCTCGCGCACGTCACCAGGCGTGGTACGTACTCGACGGCCGAGAGTTTCGCTGAGAGGAAGTCCACGATCGACAGGTTCTGTGCGCGCTTCGGAGGCGAAGATATCGACGGCCTCCGGCCTGCCGACCTCACCGACTGGATTGAAGATCAGCCTGGATGGAAGTCCTCTTCGACCTGCCGCGCGAAGGCCAATATCATCCAGCGGATGATGAACTGGGCCGCCAAAGAGCGGCGCATCAAGTGCAATCCCTTCGATGGCGCGGAGCCGTTCCCAGAGGCGGAGCGCCGTCCGTGCCTGCCGGACGAAAACTTGCATGAACTGTGCGCTGCCACCGCGCTCTGCTTCTCGCACGCCCTTCGGTTCCTCCGCGCCGCCGGCTGTCGCTTCAGCGACATGGCCAAGCTGACGAAACCCATGATCATTCGTGACCAGGGCATCGCCATCCTCGGGGAGCACAAGACCAGAGCGAAGACAAAGCGAGCGAAGATAATCCCGATCCCGGAAGAGGCGATGAAGATCATCGACAGCGTTCCTGGAGAAGGATTGATCTTCAAGAACTCCAGAGGCCAACCCTGGACGCGACGCGCCTTCGGGAGTCGCTTGCGCCGGCTCAAGAAGAAGCTGGGACTTCTCAAGGATGGCATCGGCAGCACCCACGGCATCCGCCACCAGTGGGGCACCACCTGCTACCTCAACTCCGGGGACATCAAGCTCACGTCGATCGGCCTGGGCCACAAGAGCGTGGCGATAACCGAGAAGTTCTACGTCCACGTTGATGGCAACATCGACCTCATCCGCAAAGCAGCCGATTTTGCCAACAGGAAATGATGCCGGGTGGCTTCCCCAAAGGAAGCTGTCGCCCGGAGACTGCCCACCGTCAAAGGGTGGACGCCAAAATGATTCCGCGCTCACACGGTGGACGAATTGCATGAACGAATTAACAGGGGCGCTTAACTCAGCGGCTAGAGTACCGTCCTCACACGGCGGGAGTCGCGTGTTCGAATCACGCAGCGCCCACTTTGGAGAAACAGAGTGACGATGGCTGCCAGACGACAACTCAGCGAGAAGGCGAAGCGGCGCTTGGCCAATCGCACCGAGAAGCTCATGCGCGAGTTCTTGGAGCACCTGGAAGATGTCCGACGAACGACTCCTGGCGCCGACCGGCAGCTCGTCTTCGAGGCGTTCGTGTTCCAGGCCATCGCCGGTATGCAGGAGTCCATCTTGAGGATCGGCAGGGCGGTGAATGAATTGTGAGTGTAGATCGCTCCGCCGGATTCCCAGTAGCGGGCAAGCGCGATTCGTGCCCTCTAATCCAGCGGAGCGGGAAATAGCTGGGAGAGTTCCGGCTACCAGGATGTTGGAATTGTTGAACACCGGAACCCCTCCCAGCCACAGCACTGCGGTCAGAGGTTTCGGCTAACCAGGACTGACCGCTCAGAGCAATGATAACCAGGGGAGCGGATAAGTCAAGAACAACATTGTATTTTTCTTTGTTATTGACATAACGAGATAGCTTTCACATAATTACGGAGGCAAAACAATGACTGAGGGCCTAGTTATGTCGGAAGTGATTCACGTCCGAATGCACCCGGAATTGCGGCGGCGCGTGATCGAAGAAGCCGCCAAGCGGTACCCGGACTCGGTGAGCGACTTTGTGTGCACCATCTTGGCAGACAAGCTGGAGGTGCCAGATCTCGCCCGCGTTCCGCGTAGACGCATGGGCAGGCCACCAAAGAATGGGATCGCCAAGAACGGCCATAAGAAGAACGGCAAGAAATCGGCATAGGTAAAACCGTCAGTTCTCGAAGATTTTTCTTGCACTCGGCCCGGCATATCGGACAATGGGGACGGCTAACCAGGAGTCCCCGTGCAGTCGCAATCTCGGCTCTCTCTCGTGCTTGCTGCGGCAGGTTTTGCAGCCATTTTGTTCGTTATTTGGCTGTGTGACATGCGGCAGTCGCGTCATTCGACGGTCACTGTCGCTGCGGCCACATCTCCCGTCGCCTCCATCACCGATACTCACGTTGCCGATGCTCAGGTGGCGCAGGTTCCGGCTCGCGTTCTGCCTCCTACTCCAAAGGCAGACAAGAAGGACAAGCCGAAACAAAGCCCTAAGGAATCAAAAGAGCACCAGATCTTTATCGGCGGCCTGCTCTACGATTTTTCGCGCAATGAAGTGAATGCCGTTGCGGAGTATAAGGGGCGGCGCCTACTGATTTGCGGTTCCGTTGCTCGCGTCGGCATTTTGAGTGGCGTTCCCTACATCTCGCTTTTGACTGGCGAGTATCGGCGCAACGTCGTGTTCGCCTTTACCAAGGCAGACGACGTGCGTAAAACAGCGACCGGCGTCAAGATCGTCATCTCTGGCTACCTCACGTCATGGTCTCCGGACATCGTGTTCACGAAATGTAAGATCGAGCCGCTCGCTCCTGAGTGGCCACCGGGGACGTATTGAGAACGGACAGTTAAGGAAGGAGACCAGCCATGCTGTCCATTACATGTTCGGAATGCCGACATAGTTTCGGCATCACTTCACGGTCTTTCGGCCACAGCCTGCCATGTCCCGCATGCAAGCAGATCATGACAATTCCTATCCCAGTTCAAAATCTCGCTCGCGGCCACAACCTTCTCGCATGGGCTGTCATTTGTTTGGGATTCGTTAGTGCGATTTATGTTGTGGCTGAAATGAGCAATGGTCCGCCTACCAGGAACAGCAACACATCCCGGCAGACGCCGCTGCAGGTACTGCGGGTAGTCCCAGTTCCGGCAGTTCCTGTGGGACAACAATCTCCTCCCGTTCATCACTCAGGGACCAATCCGTTGTTCATACTTCGGCAAATCAAGGAACTCGATCAGGCGTATTTCAACGGCTTTTACCCAGGCACCCGCGAGCAGTGGCTGGCAGAGCACATGCGGCTTGAAGATGAGTATTACAAGATAAAGGACAAGTAGGACCGTCACGGTCCTGCTCCCATCAGCGGCGGTGGCGCTGGCGGATGCGCCTCGATAGCGCCAACAATCCTCCCGCCGACCGCTTCCAGTGCCGTCTGCAATTCGCGCATCTGCTGCACAAAAGTTTCTTGTTCAAGTGGAGCTCGAATGGAAACGTTTTGCAGATAATCGTGCAGCGCTTCGATCCCCATCTGCTGCGGTTGGCGCTCGAAGCCGAGCATGAGGCGATTGAGCCTTGCTTCGGCGGCTGCCTGGGTCTGTGCTTGAGACGCCACGGTTTGACCTTGGCCACCGGCTTGCGCAGATGCCTGCTGCGGGCGTCCCTCAATGAACGCCATGTAAGCCTCGCGCTGCTCATGGAGCTGGCGATATTGCCGGTGGACGTGCATGAATTCATTACGCGCAGCTTCGGTGTCCGCGACTCCCAGCCGGTCTCTCGCGCCTGGTTGTAATGAGATGCGACTGGCGCTCGTGCGATTCGCCCATTCCTGCGATTGTTCCCACGTCATCGTCTGGTCAAGGCCGAACTCCCGGAGAAATTGCTGACGGCGATTCACTGTGGAAGTGATATCTGCCTGGATGCTCTGCAAGTGCCTCTGCGCCTCCTGGCGACTGCCGCCCGTGAACTCGCTGGCCAGAGCAACGCCGCTGCTCTGCCATTGAGCTGTCCGCTGGCGAGCAATGGCCTCCTGTTGCTGCGCGATATTTCGTTCTCGCTGCCGCTGGTTGGCCAAGTTCCCCAATTCCAACCCAAAGCGGGCCAAGGCCGCCGTGGTCGCGCCGATGGCTATGCCGAGTGGTCCCCAGCCTGCCCCTGCCAGAGCGCCGGCGAGAACGATGGAAGCATCATTGGCCCCCTGGCCGCCAAACTCCTGCCCGAATGCGCCGCCCCGGCGGCCTCCCATGAGGACACCGGCAGCGCCGATCCCAAGCGGCAGCATGCGCCCCAGCCCGGTCAATGCGCTTCCGGCGCCAATCCATGCCGTGGCGGTTCTCAACGCCCCATAGGCGACGACCAGCTTCGTTATCGCGCTGCCCAGGACGCCGAGTGCAGTCGCCGCGCCCAGCGTAGCCGTCGTCCAGATGGCGAATTCGCCGATCGTCCGCCGCGTCTCCGGGTTCAGGTCCCGGAACCACCGGTAGGCATCCTGCAAATGCTGGGATAACTGCAAGAGCCGCGGGGAGAGCGTCTGGCCGACTTCCCCGGCCAGGAGGCGGAAGCTGCCCGTAAGCGTATTCCAGGTGATGGGGGACCCAGCCCGGACCATCATGCCCAGCGTCGCGGTCATGCCAGCGAAGGCGAGCGCCGACTTCCTGCCCACGGCCTCGAATGCCGTCCCCATCTCCATCAGCCCGGCCCCGATCCTGCCGTACTCGACCTGCCAGCCGACGCGCCGCTCCATGCGCTCGTTGCGGGCCATCTCCCGGCGGAGCGTCAGTTCGTCCCGCAGCACCGAGACGTGCGCCGCCGAACCGATGGTCTGGCGCTCAGCCATGACGCCGCTCAGGTTGGCGCGCGCATCCGCCTGACGCAGCCCGAGGCGCGTGCGCAGGACTTCGTTGTACTCCGGGTCGCGCAGCGAGGCACCGATGATCGCCAGTCGGACGGCCTGCAGCTTGTTCTCTTCGGAGACCAGTTGCCGCGTCAGGCGGATCCTCTCCTCCAGGTCGGCTTTCCCCTGGGCCGACTCGAAGTACTGCCGCTCGACGTCCGTCGCCGCCACGCCCTGGCCGATGGTGGATGACTGGGGCAAGTCG
>CAYPHP010000208.1:0-6758 GCA_964410045.1 uncultured Acidobacteriota bacterium
CAGGCCTTCATCGCGGCCTGGCCGGGCTGGAACAGCGACGCCGGGCGCCGCCTGGACGCGCTCATCTCGCGCACCGTCCCCGGCGTGCGCAAGGCGGTGAAGTGGAACTCGCCGTTCTACGGCATCGAGGGCCAGGGCTGGTTTCTCAGCTTCCATTGCTTCACCAAGTACATCAAGGTGGGTTTCTTCCGCGGCGCGTCGCTGCGCCCTCTCCCGCCCGGCGCGTCCAAGCAACAGGACATTCGCTACATCGATATTCACGAGGGCGACAAGCTCGACCAGGCGCAGATGGCGGCGTGGATCCGGCAAGCCGCCGCGCTGCCTGGCTGGATCCCGTAGCTCCGTCATGACTGCAGCCGGCGCCAGAAGAAGTACGAAAGACCCCATAACACGCAAGTCACCGCCGCCCAGATCCACACCTCCGGGCCGTCACCAACCGAGAGGTGGGCGATCAGCGCCGAGGTCAGGTTGAAGGCGAAACCGGCGTAGGCCCACTCCTTGAGCCGCGGAGCCACGGGCGCAAGCAGTAGCACCACGCCCAGCAGCTTGGCCAACGAAAGCTCCACGCGGAAGTAGGCGGGGAAGCCGAGGTGGGTGAACATCTCCGCCACCTGAGGAAGCCGCAGTTGCGCGTAGGCGGTGAAGCTCATCTGCAGGCAGAAGAGCGCGGTGACAATCCAGAAGCCGGTGACGATTCCTTTTGAGCGGGGCATGTTCAGGGCCTCTCAACGCCGAACTGCTTGGTGTACTCGGCAGTCAATCGCTGCCATCCGGCGAACTTCATAACCTCGGGGCCGACGATGCGGCCGATGCGAGTTCCGCTGAGAAAGCGATCCAGGACGTCGAAGCAGATGTGCCAGCCGGCGGCGCCCCAGGCGATGTAGCGGCGATCGATGTTGTGCCACAGAGTCAGGCGCGTGCCGCTGCCGAGCGGCTCGAGCTCCCAGCGGAGGTCGCCGCCTCCCCAGCTATACTCCAGCAGCGCCGGCGCCTCGGCCCGCTTCACGGTGGTTTCGGAGACCTGCGGCGTGGGCGCTCCCACCGCGGTGAGCTTCACCGTGGTGCCCATCGTACCCAGGCTGCCGTCGGCGTCGAAGGGCGCCCACTCGCGCAGATGCGCCGGGTCGGTCAGCGCCTGCCAGACTTTTTCCGGCGGATGACGGAGATCCCGGACGAGAATGAGCGTCCACTTCTCTCCGTCCTTTCGGACCTGCGCCCCGCCTGCGGGGCCCGGCTCATACGGCTGGCGATCGCTCATCTTCTTCTCCTCGTCTTCCCTTTCTTCTGTGGTTCTCGGTCCATGCGGTCGAGGTGGCGTTCGAGAGCATCCACGTGAGCGGACCAGAACCGGCGAAACGGAGCCAGCCAGGCCTCCAACTCCTGCAGCGGTTCCGGCTTCAGCCGGTAGAGACGGCGTTGCGCGTCCACCGTGGATTCCACGAAACCGGCCTCGCGCAGCACCCGCAGGTGCTTGGAGACCATCGGCTGCGGCATCCGAAGCTGTCGCTCGATCTCTCCCACCGACTGCTGGTCCGTGACCAGGAGGCTCAGGATCGCCCGGCGGTTCGGCTCAGCGATGATGGCAAACGCGGATTCCACTCTCTTTATATACTCCATTAGGTATATACTTGTCAAGGTATATTTAAACCTCCTGCCGGCTCTCAGGGCTGGAGAGGAGCGCGCCAGGCACGACGAGTTCAAATCTCAGCGCCGGACTTGCGCCGTTGCGCTAGGATGGACGTGGCTGGCCGCGCAGGCCAACACAAGGAGATCGGCATGGCATTCTCGAGACGTTATTTCTTCTACGGCACTCTCTTGGCGGGAGCGATCCCCCGCGGCGGCTTCGGCAGCACCCCTTCGCTCAAAGCGGCGGGCTACAAGTCTCCGAACGAGAAACTGAATTTCGCGGCGATCGGCGCGGGAGGGCAAGGCTCTCCCAACCTGCGGGCCGCCGCGCCCACGGAAAACATCGTGGCCCTGTGCGACGTCGACGACCGCCGCGCCGCCGACACCTACAAGGCCTACCCCAAGGCCACCACCTACCGCGACTTCCGCAAAATGATCGAGAAGGAAGTCCGCAACCTCGACGCCGTGATCGTCGCCAGCCCCGACCACATGCACGCCACGCACGCCATGTGGTGCATGGAGCGCGGCATCCACGTCTATGTGCAGAAGCCGCTGGTGCGCACGGTGTGGGAAGCCCGCCAGATGCGCGCGGCCGCGGCGAAATACAAAGTCGCCACGCAGATGGGCAACCAGGGCTACTCGAACGAAGGCACGCGCCAAGCCGCCGAGATCATCTGGAGCGGCGAGATCGGCGGCGTGAAGGAAGTCCATGCCTGGACCAATCGGCCGCTTTGGCCGCAGGGCTTGACCGAAATCCCCGCGCCCGACGCCGTCCCCGCGACGCTGGATTGGGATCTTTGGCTGGGGATCGCCGCGGATCGCCCGTTCACCGCGGCGGGCAAGACCGAACCCGATCGCTGGGACGGATTCTTCTATCAGCCGTTCAACTGGCGCGGCTTCTATGATTTCGGATGCGGCGCATTAGGCGACATGGCCTGCCACATCCTCGGCGCGCCCAACCTGGCGTTACACCTCTCTCATCGCAAGCTGCTGGCCGTGGAGTGCCTGAAGAAGGAAGGCGTCAGCACCTTCATGTTCCCCAAGGCTTCCACGATCCGGTTCGATTTTGCGGCCTACGGAGACATGCCCGCGCTGAGCGTCTTCTGGTATGACGGCTTGACCGAGAGCCCGAAGATTCCGGGCGTGCCAGAGGGGGAATGGGTGGGCGATGCACCGACCTTGCAAACCGCCGGCGGTCCGGGCGGCGGTCCGCCGCCGGCTCGTCCGGCCACATCGGGATTCCAAACATCCGGACGAGTTTTCAACGCCGAGCAATTTGAGGCCTTGCGCGCTCCCGACGCCAAGCTGCGCATTCCTTCGCCCAACGGCAGCGTCTTCCTCGGCGACAAAGGCATCCTGACTACGGGCACCTACGGCGAAGTCACCCGCCTGCTGCCCTACGAGAGGATGCGCGAGTACAAGATGACTCCGCCGTTGCTGACCCGCTCGCCCGGTCACATGCGCGACTTCATTCGCGCCTGCAAAGGCGGCGATCCGGCCTGCTCCAACTTCGACGTGGCGGCGCCGTTCGTGGAGTGGATGCTGCTCGGCGTGATCGCGCTCCGCCATGAGGGCAAGCTGGAGTACGATCCGGCCAAGATGAAGATTACCAACAATCCGGAGGCCAACAAGCTGCTGAAACCGACTTTCCGCAAGGGCTGGGAGTTTCACACTGTGAAGGCTTGATCCTGGCGTTACGCCGAAGAGAGAGGAGCCCGCTGGAGACAGCGGGCGAACGGCTTTGGGAAACACCGGCGTGGACACTCACATGACCGAGCCAGAAATCTCCGGTATTACGCCGCTCTTCATTGTGAACGATGTCCCCGCCGCCCTGGCGTTTTATCGCGATCGTCTGGGGTTCGAGATCACGTTTCAAGGACCCGAGCCTGACGACATCTTCTTTGGCATTGTCCGGCGGGGCGGCGCCATGATCATGTTCAAGGACGTCGGCGTCGAACCCGTGCCGAACTACACGCGAGACGTCAAACAAGGCATCGCCCGCTGGGACGCCTACCTCTATGTCCCCGATCCGGACGCGTTGGCGGCAGAGTTCTCGTCGCGCCATGTCGAATTCTTCGTACCACTCCAAGATACCGATGATGGCTTGCGTGGATTCGAACTCAAGGACGCCGACGGCTACGTTCTGTTTTTCGGCCGTCCTCGTTCCTGAGTATAATCCGCAGCAGAGGAGAACCCTGATGAACCGATCTGCCTGCGCCCTGTTCCTGTTTTCCGCTTTCCTGACCGCCGCACCCAACGACAAGACCTTGCTCCGGCATCCAACGGCCAACCGTACGCAGATCGTCTTCGGCTTCGCGAATGACCTTTGGAGCGTCGGCCGGAACGGTGGAGAGGCCGTACGTTTGACCACCGGAGTGGGGGCGGAGATTGAGCCGATTTTCTCGCCTGACGGAACACAGATCGCTTTCACCGGCGAGTATGACGGGAACATCGACGTGTTTGTGATGCCTGCGTCCGGGGGCACGCCCAAGCGCCTGACCTATCATCCTGCGGCGGACCGCGCCACAGGGTGGACGCCCGACGGTAAGCACGTGGTCTTCTCCTCCAACCGCACCAGCTATTCCAACTTCAGCCGGCTGTTCACGATTCCGGTTGAAGGCGGATTCGAAACGCAGCTTCCCCTGGACCGTGCCGTTGACGGCGCATACTCGCCTGACGGCACGAAGCTGGCCTACGTTCCTACCGACCAGTGGCAGAGGGCCTGGAAGCGCTATCGCGGCGGCCAGACCACGCCCATCTGGATCGCCAATCTGGCGGACTCCAGCATCGTCAAGATCCCGCGCAACAATTCCAACGACTTCAACCCGATGTGGGTAGGCGACAGCGTGTACTTCCTGTCGGATCGCAACGGCCCGGTAACGCTGTTCGCTTACGATACCAAGTCGAAGCAGGTCACCGAGCTGGTTAAGAACAACGGCCTGGACCTGAAGTCCGCGACGGCTGCGCCGGACGCCATCGTCTACGAGCAGTTCGGCGCGCTCCACATCTACGACGTGAAGGCGCGCGCGTCGCGCGCGGTGAACGTGAAGGTCACCGGCGACCTCCCGGAAATCCGGCCGCGCTTTCGCAAGCTTGCGGTCAACGAGATCCGCGCCGCGGCAATCTCCCCAACCGGCGCGCGTGCCGTCTTTGCGGCGCACGGGGAAATCTTCACCGTGCCGGCCGAGAAGGGCGACATCCGCAATCTCACCAATACTCCCGCCGCGGCGGAACGCGACGCGGCATGGTCGCCCGACGGCAAGTCGATCGCCTACTTCTCCGACGCGTCCGGCGAGTACGCCCTCGAGATTCGCGACCAGAGCGGCGCGGGCGACGCACGGCGAATCAACCTGGGAACTCCGCCGGTGTTCCCCTACAGCCCGCGCTGGTCGCCGGACAGCAAGAAGATCGCTTACACCGACAAGCGGCTGAACGTCTGTTACCTGGACGTGGAGAAAGGCGCGCCGGTGCGCATCGATACGGATACCTATGCCGGCCCGGTCGCGCTGAACCCCGCCTGGTCCCCTGACAGCAAGTGGATCGCTTATACCAAAAAGCTGAAGAGCCACATGCACGCGGTGTTCGTGTACTCCCTCGACCAAGGCAAGACGTTCCAGCTCACCGACGGCATGAGCGACGCCGTCAATGCGGCGTTCGACAAAGAGGGAAAGTACCTCTATTTCACGGCCAGCACAGATACGGCTCTAAATTCCGGTTGGCTGGACATGTCCAGCATCCAGCGTCCGGTTACGCGCAGCGTCTACCTGGCGGTGCTGGCCAAGGACGTCGCGTCGCCATTGGCTCCCGAGAGCGACGAGGAAAAGCCGCCAGCTTCCCCCACGCCAGCAGCCAAGGACGACGCAGCCAAGAAAGATGCAGCCGTCCGCATCGACTTCGAGAACATCAGCCAGCGCATCCTGGCGCTGCCGATTCCCGCCCGGAACTACGTTTCGATGTCGGCGGGCAAGGCCGGCGTCCTCTTCCTGACGGAAGCGCCCGTGGTGCAGTCCATAACCGGACCCGGCGAAGGATTTGGTCTGCACATGTTCGACTTGAAGACGCGCAAGACCGACAAAATCCGCGACGGCATCTTTAGTTTCATCCTGTCCGCCAACGGCGAAAAGATGCTGTACCGCCAGGGACAGCAATACTTCATCACCGCGGCCGCCCGGGCGCCCGCCACGCCGCCTGCCCCAGGGACAGCCGGCGGACCGCTGCGGCTCGACACCATGCAGGTCTGGGTGGATCCTCCCGCCGAATGGAAGCACATGTATTACCAGGTGTGGCGGAATCAGCGCGATTTCTTCTACGATCCGGGCCTGCATGGCGTGAACAAGGACTTGATGGAGAAGAAGTACGAGCCTTACCTCGCCGACATCGCCAGCCGTGACGATCTGAACTATCTGTTCGAGGAAATGCTGGGTGAAATGTCCGTGGGACACATGTTCGTCGGGGGCGGCGACAGACCGGAAGTGAAGCGCACCAGAGGCGGGCTGCTGGGCGCCGACTATACGGTGGAGAACGGGCGCTACCGCTTCAGCCGCGTCTACAACGGGGAGAACTGGAATCCCAGCCTGACGGCGCCGCTGACGCAGCCGGGAGTCAACGTGGTCGCGGGCGAGTACTTGCTGGCGGTCCGGGGCCGCGACGTTCGTCCGCCGGCCAACCTGTACAGCTTCTTTGAAGAAACGGCCGGACAGTCGATCGTGATCCGTGTGGGTCCGGATCCGAACGGGGCCAACGCGCGCGACGTAACTGTGGTTCCCGTGGTCAGTGAAACGGGTCTGCGGAATTTTGCCTGGATCGAAGACAACCGCCGCAAGGTGGACCAGATGACCGGCGGGCGTGTCGCCTACGTCTACTTGCCCAACACTTCAACGAGCGGTTACACGAATTTCAATCGCTACTTCTTCAGCCAAGTGGGCAAGGAGGCCGTGATTATCGACGAGCGCTTCAATGGCGGCGGATCGATTGCCGACTACGTGATCGACTACCTGCGCCGCCCGCTGACGGGCCGCTTCAGTATGCGCGAGGGCGAAGACATCACCGTGCCCATGGCCGGCATCTTCGGCCCGAAGGTGATGGTCATCAACGAAATGGCGGGTTCCGGCGGCGACGCCATGCCCTGGCTG
>CAYPHP010000209.1:0-2728 GCA_964410045.1 uncultured Acidobacteriota bacterium
AGCGGGGCGATCGCGCTTCGCCCTGCCATACCGAGGCTCTTTTCGAGATATTCGATCTCCCTGAACTTGGCCCCCACCGTTGGGTCCGGGTCGATGGGGAACCCGAACTGGCGCTGGATCAAATCGCCCTTGGCCTGCGCGCTGAGTTCCAGGTAGAGCTGGAGCAGGCAAAGCATGTCGCCCAGCATCTGCGGAGGGAAGGAGCCCTTCAATGAATTCAGGTATCCTCCCGCATGGGTCTCCGAAAGGCGGCCGGTGGAGATCATGTCCAGCAGTTCGACGTCCTTGTTCAGCTTGTTGCCCATCCATTGACGGAGTGCGCCTTCGCTTCGGAGAAAGATGAGCGAAAAGATCACCGGCAGGCCGATCAAGACGGAGACGGCGGAAGCGACTGGAGGCAACAAGGCCAGGTTGTAGGCGCAGTGGATGGCAACTGCCACGGCCAAGCCTGGCAAGAAAATCCCGGCGCGCCGGGAGGCTTTGGTCTCCGCGAGACTGCTGGAAATCGTTCCGACGATGGCGGTCGTGCCTCCGTGCATCATGGCGGTGCCGAAGCCGCGCAGGACCACCAGCGCGAAGGGGCTTCCAGCGAGCGCCTGCTGATAGGAAATGTTTTCCACCAGAGCGAAGCCCGCGCCTACCGCGAAGCCGTGGATCGCGGCGTCGGTCATGAATCCGATCTGTGACCGCCGCACCAGGTAGATAACGTAGGCGGCTTTGAGAGCCTCTTCAAGGATCGGCGCGCCGACGCGCGCGTACCAGGCGCCGTAGTCGCCCAGCACGCGGAACATCTGGCTGTTAATGGCGTAACAGACCATGGCCGCAGCGCCGCCGGCCAACACGGCCCGCAGGATACGGCGGTAGGTCACCAGTTTGTAGCTGTCCAGAAACTCCAGGGCTACCAGGAAAGCCAGGACCGGGAGGACGCTCAGGCCCAGCCGCCCCAGATCGCCGAGAACTCCGGAGTTCACAGCAGCTTCAGCGAGATCATGAATTCCGAGGAGGTCCGTCCATGCCGGTCGGTGGCCCCGGCCAGGCCGACCGAGAAGGTGGAATTCAGGTAGGTGAAGAGGACCACGCGAAAATCCATTTGCGCCCCGATGTTGGCGAACGTCTGGCGGTCAGAGGCCCGGCCCAGATTCGTGAACAGCCCCGACGAGAACAACGAAAGCCGCGCCCAGTTCACATACATCGCCGTGGTTCCCAGGCTCTTGAAGCGAATCGGCGAGAGGTTCCACTCCGCCAGGGCCTTGGCATAGCTGGTGGCGCCGATCTGGTTCAACTCCACTCCGGGAAAACTGTAATACTGGCGGTAGCGGCTGGTTTCCAGATGGTCCACATAGTTGTTGCCGAAGCCGCCGAAGAAGAAGTTGGCGAAGGGATTGTTGCGATCGCCGAAAGACTTGCCCGCCGAGCCGCGCAGCCACAGCGAGGAATTGCGCATCGGCAAGAGGACACCGCGGCTATAGGAGCCGTAGATCCGTGGAAAGCCCTTCGACCCGGCGTAGTTCATCCTCGAGACCACGTCCCAAGTGACGCCCTTCTCCGCGTCTTCGACTGCGCCGAGTGATCGTTCCAGATAGCTGTAGTTCAAGGCCAGCTTGCCGGTGAGAAAAGCGCGGGAAGACGCGGCCACGTTTTGATAGTCGGGCAGCCGATCGAGGCCTCCGTACTGGGCCACACTCCAATCAAGGTCCAACGTGCGCGGCGTGTCGAAGATCAGGTTGGTGCGATGGTCCAGTTTCACGCCGTAGCCCTTGCGGCCGGCTTTGGTCGGCCCAAATAGATCGTAAAAGTCGGCGTTGTTGTAATAAGCGGTCAGCTTCGTGGCCCAGCGGTGCGCGGTCAGCGCGAAATGGAAGCGCTCCTTGAGAGGCAGCGCCGTGCTGGGTGAATAAGTGGCCGTCACCACCGCTCCCGACAGCCGCAGCGGATCGGCGAACTCCATCCGCAGCCCTCCCGCCACGCTCTCCTTGTATCCCTGGACGATGGGATAGGCCGACACCAGCCGGATGTTGCGGACCGGCGAGTAATGCCCGGCGTTCGTGGTCATCGCCTCCAGGTTGATGGATGTGGGAGGCGGCAGTTTCCATGTCTTGAAGACGGCGTACTTGTCCACCAGTTCCTGGCCCAGGTACTTCACCGCGGCGACGTCCTTCAACGGGGTCGTCGGAACGAATCCGGGCACAAACCCCTGTGCGGTGTATTCGCACGCGATGAGCGTGCCATCCGGCAACGGCAGAGGGCGGAACAGCCCGGTCTCGCTGTTGCTGAGCACCTCCATCTCCTTGCTCTGGAAGTCGTAGCGGAAGATGTTCGACGCGCCCGTGTAGTATGACGAACCAAAAAGGTAGCGCCCGTCAGGGGAAAAGACGAAGTTCGCCGGCGAACTGTACTCGAAGTCGTGCAGGACTTCGGGATCGCCGCCGCCCTGCAGCAGCTTCTCAACGTCAAAGCGCACCAGCTTCTGGCGTCCGCTCATGTCCGAGAGGGCTCCGGTCAAAGACGCGCCATCCGGAGAAATATCCAAGTCGAAGAAGTCGGTGCCGTAGGGGAATGTATGCACCGGCTTGGGCTGGTCATAGGGCGGCAGGAAACGGACCAGACTCGAGATGCCGTCGACGTGACGCATGCCCCACAGCGATTGATCGGCGGCGCGAAAGGCCAGGTCGCCGGTGCGGCTGTCCTTGACCAAACGCCGGGAGCGGCCCGTAGCCAGATCGAGGAC
>CAYPHP010000209.1:2738-6737 GCA_964410045.1 uncultured Acidobacteriota bacterium
AGTTCCTGTTGTCGGAGCCGTAGAAGATGCGCCCGCCGGCGCGGTCGAAAGCCAGCGTGGTGACGTAATAGAGGGATCCGCCGCGCACATCGGTCAAATGGCGCATCGCTCCGCTGGCCGGATCGATCTCCGCCAGGTGGGCCATCGCGCCGGGATACTGCACCGCCGCGTAGATCCGCTTGCGATCCGGGTCGTAGTAGGAGCGCGAGACCGACCCCAGGGATTTGACCGCCAGCCGCTTGGGCGTGGTCAGCGGATATTGCCGGATCAGGTCCAGGTTGGCGCGCTGCCACTGGTGCTCCGCGGCAATCCACTCCCTCCATTCGTCTTGCAGAGACTTGCCGTAGACCTTGCGGAACTGCGTGGCAAAGTAGCGGGCGCTGTCGTCGGTGCGCGTGACCCAATCGAGCAACTTTTCCGGACCATGACGCCGCGCCAGATGGGTCATGAAGCGCGTGCCGTATAGATAGGAGTTGGCTCCGACCTGGAAGTCGATGGCCGAGCCCTCCGATTCCAGGCCAACCACGTCATACATGTAGGCGTCGTCCCGGACCATGGCCCGAAAGACCATCTCGTCGTATCCGCCCAGGGCGCGGCCCAACCCACCCGACATCCAGGTTTCCAGGAACGCGGCGATCCCTTCATGGAACCAGCGCGGCGAGTAATGCCGCGGACTGGTCAGGCTGCTGTAGAACATGGACAGCGGATCATCGGGAGTGGGGCCGACCTTCCCGAGGAACAGCCGCCGAAAAAAGCGGTCCCGCCTGGAAGCGTTGTCGCCCATGGTGATGTGCACCATTTCGTGATTCACGATCCAGGTGATGCGCTCGTTGGCAGGCAGGGTTTCGTAGACGTAGTTCAGAGGCGCCAGACCCACGTCGATGAAATTGCTGGGCACCGTCCCCGCGCCGCCGTGCCCGTAGTCGCCAAAGTCCTCGAATAGGATGGTCACTTTCTGCGACGGGCGGTATTGGATCACCCGGTTGTCGAACTTGAGCGCGTTCTCGAAGGACCGCATCAAGTGGGCCACCAGGTATTCATGCGCCGGGCTGTAATAGATCACCCGGACGTGCTCAGTCTCCTGGGTGTAGAGGCGCGGCGTCGCGGCGGGCAGCCAAGCTCCTGAAAGCAGCAAGAGCCCTGCCAGCAGCAGGGCTCTTTGCGCAATCGTCTCAATAGGGTGGCGCAACTGCCGATCTTTCAAACGCTCTGCTTACTGGACGCTCAGTTGGGTCTGCAACTGGCTCAGGCCGGCCTGGCTGCTCATCAGGCTTTGGAAAGCTTGATTGCTCTCCAGCCTCTGAAACGCCTGGTTGGCCGCCAAGCTCTGGTACGCCGGATTCCTGGCCAGTTCCAGGTACGCCGGGTTCTTGGCCAGCTCCAGGTATGCCGGATTCTTGGCCAGTTCCAGGTAGGCTGGGTTCTTGGCGAGTTCCAGATACGCGGGATTCTTGGCGAGTTCCAGATACGCGGGATTCTTGGCGAGTTCCTGGTACGCCGGGTTCTTGGCGAGTTCCTGATATGCCGGGTTCTTGGCCAGTTCCAGGAACGCCGGATTCTTCGCCAGTTCCAAGTACGCGGGGTTCATCGCTAGTTCCAGGAAGGCCGGGTTCTTCGCTATTTCCTGATACGCCGGATTCTTGGCCAGTTCCAGAAACGCCGGGTTCTTGGCCAGTTCCAGGTAGGCTGGGTTCTTGGCCAGTTCCAGGTAAGCCGGGTTCTTGGCCAACTCCTGGTACGCCGGGTTCGTCACCAAACTTTGGAAGGCCTTGTTCCCCGCGATTTCCGCGAACTCGACGCTCTTGAGGAAATCCTTCACGGCCACCGGTGTGACTCCCGGGGCGCCGGTTACGTCGCTGGGATTCACTTGCCCATCGCGATAGACAGCGCGCTTGCCGATGGCGCCCTGCGTGGCATCCGAGCCAACCGGCGGCCACTGCGTGGAAAAGTAAACGATGCCTGCACCCACCACAACCATACCAACAATCAGTATCGCAAAGCCCTTCCGGTTACCCTTCATCAACCCTCCCCTTTTCAGTCGAAACATATTAGATGCAACAACTTGCGGACAATTCCAAGCTCAAGGACCCAGCCCGAATCCGCCTACCAATAGTACGTGCGATTACAAAACTGTCAAGACCGTTTTCGAGCGGGGCTCAAACGATGCTCGCGCTCGCGTCCTCGACAGATTCGAAGACCTCGAACACGGACAGCAGGCGGGTGATCTCGAAGACTTGCTTCACCATTCCCCTCACGCCACATAACAACACCGCTCCGTTCTTCTGCTGCAAGCTCTGGCCAGTCCGGGCGATGGCCCCCAGGCCCGCGCTGCTGATGTAATCCAGCGCCGCCAGATCCACAATCAAGTGTGTGACCCCTTGTTGGATCCAGTGATTGCAGGCACGCTCGAACTCCTTGTGGGATTCCACATCCATACGGCCAGCGACTCGCAGGATAACAGCCTTGGGTGTGCCGGTCGCTTCAATGGTCATCGAACTACTGGCACTTTGTGCTTTTCGGCTCGGTGCGCCCGCAACGCATGCTGTCGGTCATTCCGGACGCGAGCGTGGCGCAGGCATTGTCGGCGGCGGTGCGAGAGGCTTCCTGGATTGTGGGACCCTTGGCCGTGCGGCACTGGGTACGCCCGTTGAACTCGATGCACACTTCGCAGGTATGCGCGGTCTGGCCCTGCATCGCGAAATACATCAGCGCCGCCACCACCACAATCACCGCGATCACCGCCAAGGCGACCTTCATAGCAACAGCCTAGCACGCCGCGCCGCAAGTCTGCTATTCTAGAGGCACCTAGCCGAAGTAGCTCAGTTGGTAGAGCGACGGTTTCGTAAACCGTAGGTCAGGGGTTCAATTCCCCTCTTCGGCTCCAATTCCAATTCGCAAATTCTCTGGAAACCACGAGGCGGCGGCCGTGGTCTACTACTACGACTATGTGGCTGGGCATCGAGCAGTTCTTTCAAGACCTCCGCTTCGGCATCCGCAACCTGATCAAGACTCCCGCGTTCACGGCGATTGCAGTGGGCTCGCTGGCGCTGGGCATCGGCGCGTCGACGGCCATGTACAGCGTGATCTACGCCGTGATCCTCGATCCGTTCCCCTACAGGGACGTGGACCGGCTGATGAGCATCAAGATTTCCGAGCCTGACCGTCCCGGTTACCGGACCTACTACAATCTCGACCAGTACCTGGAGTTCGCCGGACGCAGCACGATCTTTGAAGGCGTCACCTTCTCGACGATCAGCGACGTGACCTGGACCGGCGCGGGCGATCCGCAACGGTTGCGCGGCAATCACACGAGCATGAACGCGTTTGAGGTAATGGGCGTCCCGCCGCTGGTGGGCCGCGTACCCGACGCCAGCGACCGCGTCGAAGGCGCCGAGCCGGTGGCGGTGCTGAGCTACCGTTTCTGGCAGCGCCAGTTCGCCGGAGATCGTAGCGTGGTCGGCCGCAGGCTGCAACTCAACGGCAAGATGCGCACGGTGATCGGAGTGATGCCGCCCCGCTTCATGTGGCGCGGTCCCGACGTTTACCTGCCCACGATCGTTCACCGCGGAGAGAGCCCGGAAGGCGTGCGCGGAGTTCACGTCGTCGGGCGGCTGAAGCCAGGCGTCACTGAGGCCCAAGCGGAGACCGACCTCCGCCCGGTGATCGAGGAGTTGCAGCGGCGCGATCCCGGCGACTTTCCCAAGAAGTGGCGCGTAGGCCTGCTCTCTTTCAAGGAGACCTTCCCCAGCGGGCTAAGCGACGCGCTGTGGATCCTGTTCGGCGCGGTCGGGCTGCTGCTGCTGATCGCCTGCGTCAACGTGTCGAACTTGCTGCTCTCGCGCGCCGCGCACCGGCAACGCGAGATTGCGGTCCGCGCCTCGCTCGGGGCAAGCCGTTCACGCCTGGTGCGCCAGTTGCTCGCAGAAAGCATGGTCCTGGCCGTGGCAGGCGGGTTGCTGGGCATCCTGATCGCTTATGCCGGATTGCAGGGCATTCTGG
>CAYPHP010000210.1:0-6724 GCA_964410045.1 uncultured Acidobacteriota bacterium
TCTCGCCCGAGAGCATGATGGCGTCCGTGCCGTCCAAGATCGCGTTGGCGACGTCGGAAGCTTCCGAGCAGGTCGGACGCGGGTTCTCGGTCATCGAATCGAGCATCTGCGTCGCCGTGATGACCGGACGCTCGAGCTCGATCGCGCGACGGATGATTTTCTTCTGAAGAATGGGAACTTCCGCCGCGCCCATCTCCACGCCCAAATCGCCGCGCGCCACCATCACGCCGTCGGACGCCTCGAAGATCTCGTCGAGGTTTTCGATGGCTTCCGGTTTTTCCATTTTGGCCAGCACCGGAGTATCGTGCCCCGCGTCGGCGATGAGCTTCTTCACCACGCGCACGTCGGCGGCGGTGCGAACGAAAGAAAGCGCCACCCAGTCGACGCCCTGCGCCAGACCGAAGGCCAGATCGTCGCGATCCTTGGCAGTGAGCGCGGAAACCTTCAAACGCACGCCCGGCAGATTGACGCCTTTGTTCTCTTTGAGCAGGCCGCCGGTGACCACGCGGCAGCGGACCTGGCGGCCGGCAGTGGACTCCACGTGCAGTTCCATCAGACCGTCGTCGAGCAGGACGCGGTCGCCGCGACGGACCTCGCGGGCCAGGCCGGGATAGCTGATGTGGACCAGGGATGCGCTGCCGGCCACGTCGCGGTCGGTCAGAGTGATGCGCGCGCCGGCAATCAACTTCACCGGCTTGCCGCTGCGGAATCGGCCGGTGCGGATCTTGGGCCCGCAAAGGTCCTGTAGGATCGCCAGCGGACGCCCGATCTCGTCTTCCACTTGGCGCACCATGGCGATCACTTCTGA
This sequence comes from uncultured Acidobacteriota bacterium, assembly GCA_964410045.1. Taxonomy (GTDB): domain Bacteria; phylum Acidobacteriota; class Terriglobia; order JAJPHL01; family JAJPHL01; genus CAYPHP01. The sequence continues at coordinate 809 of CAYPHP010000210.1, forward strand.
GTGACCCTCCTGCGTGCCGTGCGAAAAGTTCAGGCGGACGACGTCCATGCCCGCGCGGGCCAGCGCCCGGAGGCTTTCCAAGGACCGTGTGGCCGGTCCGATGGTGCAGATGATCTTGGCTTTTCGAGTCATAGGTCGGGAACCTTGCTATCATATGAGGAGAGGTCCCCATGTCCAAGCGATTGCTTTGCGCCGCTTTGGTTGCGGTTCTGGGTGTCTGGGTGATTGCGCTGGCCAGTCAAGGGCCGGGACAGCCCACGGGAACGGTGGTCCCGAAGAAGACCCAGCCCAAAGCCGAAGAACAAAAGTCCACGACCGGTCCCAAGAGCGACATTGGCGAAACCGTGCTGGTGAAGCGCGGCGACAAGCCGCCGCAGAAGACCCGCCGCGGACCCACGCCGGAGACCGGCCCCGATGGCGGCCAGCCGTTCGCCATCAACGTCAGCGTCGACCTGGTGACCGTGGACGCCGTGGTCACCGACAATCGCGGTCAGTTCATCCCCGGTCTGCGCAAGGTGAATTTCCGCGTCCTCGAAGACGGCGTGCCGCAGCAGCTTCAGACCTTCGATGCCAGCGAGGCGCCCATGACCGTGGTCCTGCTGGTGGAGTTCAACAACCTGTTCCAGCAGTACTGGTCGGAAATGTGGTACCAGACGCTGACCGCGTCCTACGGGTTCGTACAAACGCTGCGCAAAGAAGACTGGTGCGCCATCGTGGCCTACGACATGCGCCCCGAGATCCTGATGGACTTCACCCAGAACAAGGACGCCGCGCAGGGTGCGCTGGGCCGTCTGCGCTTCCCGGCATTCTCGGAAGCGAATCTCTTCGACGCCCTGGACTTTACGCTGGACCGCATGAAGGACATTGCCGGGAAGAAGGGGATCGTGGTGATCACCACCGGCATCGACACCTTCAGCAAAATCACCTACGACAAGGCTATGAAGAGGGTGAAGGAGAGCGAGGTGCCCATCTATCCGATCAGCATCGGGCAGGTGATGCGCGAACTGGCCGACGCTCGCGGCATGATGGGTCCGCTGGCGCGCATGGACTTTCTGCAGGCCGACAACGCCTTGCGGACCTTCGCCAGGGATTCCGGAGGACGCGCCTGGTTCCCGCGCTTCTACGGGGAGTTCCCCAACATCTTCCAGGACATCTCCGTGCTGATGCGCAACCAGTACACCCTGGGCTACGTGCCCACCAACACCACCAAGGACGGCAAGTTCCGCAAGCTGAAGATCGAGTTGGTGGACGAAAAGGGCAATCCACTCCGCGTTGTGGATGAAAAGGGCAAGGAAGTGAAGTACAAGGTGATGGCCAAGGGCGGCTACAACGCGCCCAAGGGCGAGCAGGTCGTCAACTAACTCTGCCTGAACGCGTGTAAACCGAGAATGTATGAAATCCCCGCGCCGCTCGGCGCGGGTGGAATTGGAGAGGCCCACCGCGCCTGCGACACCAAACTGAATCGCGAACACCGCAGAGATTCGACGATGACCATTGACGAGTTGTGGCGCTCGCGTGACCCCAAAGCTTGGGATGAGGCATTGCGACGGTACTGGGAGTTCGTCAAGCGCGCGAATCTCCATCTAGAGCGGCAAATGGAGGCGCTGGACGTCGAGCGTGTCCGGCGACTTGACGCCGAACAGTGGTACGAGTTCTTGCGTCATGAATACTTTCGCTGGAAGTACACGGCCCCGAACCGCTACGCCACCACTACCCGCAGCCTGCAGCGCTACGCTGATACCGGCGCACTCAGCGAGATCCACTGGATCAAGGAACGGTTGCTCGCCTTCGACCGAAGTGACATCCGCGCAGGCCTCTTGATTGCCTGCGAGATTAAAGGCTTAGGCACCGCTGGTGCGTCAGGACTGCTTGCACTGATGTTCCCGGAGGCGTTCGGCACCGTGGATCAGTTCGCCGTCAAGGCCCTGAGTAGCGTGGAGGCCTTACTCGAGAAAGCGGTCCTCTCCAAGATGAAACCGGAGGGTCTGACCGTAGAAGACGGTGTTGTGCTCATCGGCATCATGCGCAGGAAGGCGTCCGAGAACAACGAAGTTCTCTGCACGGCAGACTGGACACCGCGTAAGGTCGATAAGATCCTGTGGACCTACGGGAGATATCTGGTGCTTCCAAATCAGGTGGTAGCCGGGCGGCGCGAAATCTACGTTGGAAGTCCGGGACTTCCGACGGATGAAAGTCCGTCGAGAGGCTCTACAACGCGCTCAAAGGCGAGCAGGTCGTCAACTAACCGCCGAGAAACGCCGATAACCTATAATCTCGGGATGGGGTTCCTCTCCCATCTCTGGCCCTGGGGCCTGATCCTTCAAGGTGTGGCGCTGGTGCACTTTATTCGCCGGCGTCCGGAAACGTATTGGCTCTGGATCATCCTCTTCCTCGGTCCTCTGGGCGCGCTGATCTACATCGTCATGGAGGTGGTTCCGGACCTGGGGTTGCTGCGGCAGTCGTTCGCGGGCTTCTCGCGGCGGCAGAGCATCGCGCAACTTCAAGCCATGGTCGTGGAGAACCCGTCGGTTGGCAACTACGAGGAACTCGGCGGATTGTACTTTGATGAAGGGAAGTACGCCGAGGCGCGCCAGTGCTACGACAAAGCAATTGCGGCGGGCGCCGACCACCTGGACCCGGTCTACCGCCGGGGTCTGGCCGCGCTGCACATGAGCGACTTCGCGGCGGCCGCGCGGGATCTGGAGCAGGTGATCGCGAGCGAGCCCAAGTACGACTTCCAGCGCGCGATCGGATTGCTGGCGCACGCCTACGCCAATTCCGGCCAGGCGGACAAGGCGCAGGCCGCGTTCGAGCGCGCCACGCAGATGTCCACGCTGACGGAGACCTACTTCTACAACGCGGCGTTTTTGGCCGCCCAGGGACGCAATGCGGAAGCGCGCGATTGGGCGCAGAAAATTCTGTCGAAGAAGGCGGCCATGCCCCGCTACATCCAGCGCCGCGAGCGGCCGTGGTTCAACAAGGCCGAGGCGCTGCTGAAACGCCTGCCATAAGCATCTCCCCTATGACAGAATCTCCTGCCATGACCCCTGGGGCACGGCTGGGACCGTACGAGATTCTGAGTCCGCTCGGCGCGGGCGGGATGGGCGAGGTCTACCGCGCCCGCGACACGAAACTGAATCGCGAGGTGGCCATCAAGGTTCTTCCGGCTGCGGTGGCCCAGGACGCCGAGCGCATGGCCCGGTTCCAGCGTGAAGCACAGACCCTGGCGGCGTTGAATCATCCCAACATTGCCCAGATTTACGGTATGGAAGGCGCCGCGCTGATCATGGAACTGGTCGAGGGTCAAACACTAGCCGGTCCCAAACCGGTGGAAGAAGCAATCTCGATCGCCCGGCAGATTGCCGAAGCCCTGGAAGCAGCGCACGAAAAGGGCATCGTCCATCGCGACTTGAAGCCCGCCAACATCAAAGTTACGCCCGAAGGCGTGGTCAAGGTTCTGGACTTTGGCTTGGCCAAGGCGATGGAGGATGCGCCACCCGCCGAAAACATGTTCAATTCGCCGACGCTCAGCTTGGCCGCAACAAAAGCTGGTTTGATCCTGGGGACCGCGGGATACATGTCGCCGGAGCAGGCCAAGGGCGCGGCCGTGGACAAGCGGACCGACATCTGGGCGTTTGGGGCGGTGCTGTACGAGTTGCTCAGCGGGAAGCGGTTGATCAACGAGCCGACCGCCTCGGAGGCGCTGGCAGCGGTACTGAAGAGCGATCTGAACCTGGAAGCGCTGCCGGCCAGTACGCCGCCGCGAATGCGCCGGTTGATCGAGCGATGCCTCCAGCGCGATCCAAAGCAGCGGTTGCGCGACATCGGCGAGGCCCGCATCACACTCGACACAGCCGTTCCGGGCGCTGCTGAACAGCCGCAGGCGCCTGCAAGTGCCGTCACCAGACGTCCTTGGGCATGGATCGTGGTAACCGGGGTGCTGGCGGTTGCCTTGGGCGCCGCCGTGCTGATGCCGCGAGTGGACGCACCCCGGCCTACGGTTACCCGTTTCACGGTCTCGTTGCCAGTTCCCTTTGCCGCCGGCGTCTCTGCAAACGTCGCGATTTCTCCGGATGGCAGCCGGCTCGCTTACGTGGGAAGCGTTGGCGGAGGCAACGTCCTGTTCTTGCGCTCGATGGACGGTTTCGAGAGCAAGGCGCTGCCCGGGACGGAAAACGCAGCGAATCCCTTCTTCTCGCCGGATGGGAGTTGGGTGGCTTTCTACCAGGATGGGAAGCTCAAGAAGGCGCCCGTCCTCGGCGGATCACCGACGGTGATCTGCGACGTCCCGCAAGGCTTCCTCGGGGGAATTTGGACTGCGGACGGATCGGTCATTTTCTCGCGCGGAGTCACCCTGGGTCTGGGCCGTGTTTCCGCCTCGGGCGGACCCACTCAAGTCCTGATGCTGCCGGACCCCAGCAAAGGAGAAAGCAGCCGGTTCTGGCCTCAGATCCTGCCCGGCCAGTCCGGCCTTCTGTTCGTGGTGAATCCGGACAACATCGCGTCGTTCAACGAGGCACAGATCGTCGTCGAGGATCCGGGCCGCAAGGAATCGCGAGAGATCCTGGCGACCGGCACGTTTCCCCACGTCATATCCACAGGACATTTGGTTTACTACAATGGCGGGTCCCTGCTGGCCGCGCCCTTCGACCAAGGCCAGAGAAAGACGACTGGCCCGGGCGTCCCCGTAGTGGACGGAGTGATCATGAATCCGACCACAGGAGCCGTCCAAGCGTCGATTTCGGGCTCCGGAACTCTGGTCTATGCTTCCGGCCAAGTGATTCAGGATCGGTCGCGCTTCGTGAAGGTAGACCTGCAGGGGAAACTACAGCCGTTGGGCGACCCTCAGCCTTACCTATCCGAATTCAGCTTGTCACCAGACGGCCAGAGCGTAGCCATCCGGGCAGCCAGGGCCAATGACGATGTCCACATCTACGATCTGGTTCGCGGTTCCTTGGCGCGGTTTACGTTCGAAGGCGGCGACGAGCAACATCCGATCTGGACGCCGGACGGAAAACGGGTAGCCTACAGCTCGCAGCGAGGCGGGCCTCCGACGATGTTCTGGAAGATGGTGGAAGGCAACGGCGCACCGGAGAAGATCGCGCCTACGGAGCATGCGCAATACCCCACGTCATTTTCTCCTGATGGCAAGTTCCTGGCCTTCTCCGAGGTACGTCCACAGACTCGATCGGATATCTGGGTGCTCCGGCTGGATAGCTCGCCCCGGCAAGCGGAGCCATTCCTGCGGACACCCTATCAGGAAGATTTGGCAACTTTCTCGCCGGACGGACACTGGCTCGCTTACCAATCCGACGAATCGGGTAAGGACCAAGTCTATGTGGCGCAGTTTCCGGGCGGCAGGGTAAGACAGCAAGTCTCCATCGAGGGAGGAAGCCAACCTCGATGGGCGCCCGGTGGCAAGCAATTGTTTTTCCTCAACGGCCAGCGGCTGATGAGCGCCGACGTGATCTTGGCGCCGGCCCTGACCGTGGGTAAGCCGCGCTTGGTTTTCGAGACCAAGCTCGATCTCGACGGGGGTCTGGCCTGGATGTACGACGTCTATCCCGACGGAAAGCGGTTCCTGTTTCTGGAAGAGGCTTCTGCGCAACCGGAGGTCCGCGAACTTCGCGTGGTGCTCAACTGGTTCGAGGAAGTGAAGCGCAAGGTGGCTGGGAGAAACTAGCAGCGTGACCGCCAAGTTCTGCACAAAGTCTGAAGCGCCACAGCGAGCCGCGACGGTTACGGAGCGGGTATTCCAGGGAAGCAACCACTCCCTGACGGTCGCGGCTCGCTCGGAGGTTCTACGAGTGGTCACAGCCGCCGGTCATGAAGTAGACTGAGGTCCGGCTCTGGGCGTCTCAATGTCCCTGTCCAATGGCACAAAGCTCGGATCGTATGAGATCCTCGCGCCGCTCG
>CAYPHP010000211.1:0-6721 GCA_964410045.1 uncultured Acidobacteriota bacterium
ATCTTCGTCCCGACCGATCTGGAGGACGCCAAGCTGATCAACACGCGGATCTACGGCGCCACTGTCGTGCGCGTGGACGGCAACTACGACGCCGTCAATCGCCTGTGCTCCCAGATTTCCCAAGAGCGCCGCTGGGCCTTCGTCAACGTCAACTTCCGGCCGTATTACGCGGAAGGATCGAAAACCGTCGGTTACGAGATCGCCGAGCAGCTCGGCTGGCGGCTGCCCGCGGCCGTGGTGATCCCCATGGCCGGCGGATCGCTGATCGGCCGGGTGAGCAAGGCGTTTGGCGAACTCGAGCGACTGGGCCTGGTCGAGCCACGAAAGGTCAGGATCTGCGGGGCTCAAGCCTCCGGTTGTGCGCCGATCGCCCGTGCCGTCGAGGCCGGACGGGACAACATCGAGCCGGAGAAACCCCAGTCGATCGCGCGGTCGCTGGCCATCGGCAATCCCGCCGACGGCCCCTTCGCCATCCGGACGATTAAGGAGTCGGGCGGATCGGCTGCCTACGCCACCGACGAGCAGATCGTCGAAGGCATGCGCGTGCTGGCGTCCACCGAAGGGATCTTCGCGGAGACGGCCGGAGGCGTATCGGTCGTGGCGCTGCGGAAGTTGATTTGCTCGGGCGTGATCGATCCCGACCAGCCTGCCGTCCTGTGCATCACCGGAAACGGGTTGAAGACCACAGAATGCGTCTCCGGCATCGGCGGCCCTGTTTACACCATCGCTCCAAAGCTGCGCGCGTTCGAAGAGGCTTTTGCCGAGAAGGAGTTGGCCTTATGCCAGTCAGCGTAAAGTTCGCTTCACCGTTCCGCCGCCACACCGGTGGCACCGAGAGTATTGCCACCACCGTAGCCAGCCTGCCCGAGTTGTTTGCGGATTTGGAGCAACGCTTCCCCGGCTTGACCAAGCATCTGGTGAACGAGAACGGCGATCCCCGTCCGTTCCTGAACATCTATGTGAACGACGAAGACATCCGCTTCCTGGGCGGCAAGAACTACCGCTTCGCGGAGAACGATGAGGTCCTGTTGTTGCCGTCGGTCGCCGGCGGGTGACCGCCGGTCGCTAAGAAGCTTTGGCGGCTGTCTGGTGCAGGGCCTGCTGCATGTAGGTCGCCCGCCAATCCTCCCGCCTTTGCAGCACGTACTGGCGGGCCTCGTCGAAGGTCTTGAATTTCTTCGATCCCTTGATCGTGTTGCAAGGCTGGCAGGCGGTCACCAGATTGTCATGGTGCTTCTTACCGCCGCGTTGGCGCGGGTGGACGAAGTCAACGGTCATCACCAGCCAGTTTTCGAATGAGGCTTTCCCGTCCAGGCCGCAATAGCGGCAACGGTAGTGGTCGCGCTCGAAGATCTTCATGGCTTCCGGTGTGGCTACATGCGAGGCTTGCGCGGTTCCAAACAACTTGCGGATGACTCGGAGCGGCATAGCTCACCTCCGACGGTTCAGGGATGGTTGCTGAAGGCAGTCTAGCACAGGGGTGGCTCTCTTGCGCCGGGACCCGTTCTGAGGTAGAATCTTACCTAGGTCTTACTCTCATGGAAACCACCAAACTCTCGTCTAAGGGGCAGTTGATCCTGCCCAAGGCCATTCGCGATGCGCAGAAGTGGCGTCCCGGAACGCAGTTCAGCGTTGAACAGGCGAACGGGGGCGTGTTGTTGAAGCCCCTCAAACCGTTCCCGCCAACCCGCTTTGAGGACGTTTTCGGCTGCTTGAAATACACGGGCCGTCCAAAGACCATCGCCGAAATGAATGAGGGGATTGGCAAGATGGTGAAGGAGCGGCATGCTCGCGGTCGATACTAACGTTCTGGTTCGTTTTTTCACCAAAGACGATCCCCGGCAGGCCGGCCGTGCGGGGGCATTGCTTAGGGAACGGGAAGTCTGGATCGCCAAGACCGTGCTCCTCGAGACGGAATGGGTTCTCACTAGCGTCTACGGCTTTACGGCCGAGCAGATCATTGCCGCCTTGCGTGCGGTAATTGGACTTCCCAACGTCCAGGTAGAGGATTCCGTCGGTGTGGCGCTCGCCCTCGATTGGACTTCGCAGGGCCTGGATTTCGCCGACGCGTTGCACCTGTCGAATTGCGGCAAGACAGACCGCTTCGTTACTTTCGACGAGACTCTGGCCAAGCGCGCCCGGCGGTTCACGCCTGTTGATGTGGCTTTGGCCTGACTCAGCGACCACTTCTGAAGTACTCCCTGTGGTAAACTTCCTTCCTGAGCTTTCTCCGAGCGGCTCGGCCTAACGGTTTCGGCCCAGGGCGTGCCGCCGACAGGGTGCAGTTGGAAACGGCTGTGCCTCCCGTGCTTGGAAAGGAGAAGGGTTGCTTCTCGACGCTTATCAACGCCAGATTACCGACCTGCGGATCTCCATCACGGATCGCTGCAACTTCCGATGCTTCTATTGCAAGAGCGCGGACCCCATCCATTATTCGAAGGAGGATCCGCTGTCGCTCAAGGAGATCGCGCGGCTGGCGCGGGTCTTTGTGCGCCTGGGCATCCAGAAGATCCGGCTGACCGGCGGCGAGCCTCTGCTGCGACACGGCATCGAAGGCTTGGTCGGAGAGATCGCCGCGATCCCCGGCTTGCATGACGTGGCCGTCACCACCAACGGCTGGCTGCTGGCGGAGAAGGCCGGCGCGCTGAAGACCGCCGGACTCACCCGCGTGAACGTCAGCATGGATTCTGTGGACCGGGATCGCTTCGCCAAGATCACCCTGACCGATGCCTTCGACAAGGTGCTGGCGGGGATCGAAGCGTGCCAGAAGGCCGGTCTCGCTCCCGTGAAGGTGAATGCCGTGCTGGTCCGCGGAATGAACGATGACGAAGTGGAAGGTTTTGCAGGCTTCGCCCGCGAGCGCGGCGTGATCATGCGCTTCATCGAGTACATGCCGCTCGACGCGGATCGCCACTGGACACCGCAGATGGTAGTGCCCGCTCAGGAAGTCTACGAGCGGATCCACGCGGTCTACCCGCTGGTAGAAACTTCACGCCAGCGGAGTGAGACGGCGCGGCGCTTCCGCTTCGCCGACGGCATCCCTGGGGAAATCGGCCTGGTGGCTCCCGTGACCCAAGCCTTTTGCGGTCACTGCAGCCGGGTCCGGATCACCTCTGACGGCAAACTGCGTACCTGCCTCTTCTCCCAGGACGATCACGACTTGCTTCCCTGGCTGCGCGGCGGCGCCGACGACGAAGGGGTCGCCGCCGAGATCCGCCGCCTGACCTTGAAGAAGGAAGACCGCCACCACATCAACGATCCGGACTTCGTACAGCCCAAGCGCACCATGGTGTTCATTGGAGGATGACTGCGGTTACGATGACGGGAGTAGAATAAGAGCGGAGACATGGCGGAGAAGTTCTTCAACATCGAGGAGGCTGAGCGGTTGCTGCCGGACGTGGAACGGCTGCTGCGCGCGGCCATCGAGTCGAAGAAAGCCCTGGAGGGCGCCGACGAAGCGATCAACAACGCCCGCCAGCACATCATGGCCCAGGGCGGCAGCCTGCCAGACCGCGTTCCGCTGGCCCGGGCGCGGCAACAACGCGAGCAGTCCGCGACCCAACTCCAGGAGACCCTGCAACAGATCGGGTCCAGTGGCGTGCTGGTGAAAGATCTGGACATCGGCCTGATTGACTTCCCCTGCCTGATGAACGACCGGGAAGTCTATCTCTGCTGGAAACTGGGCGAGGGGCACATCGAATTCTGGCATCACGTTGAGGACGGCTTTGCCGGACGTAAGCCGGTGGACAAGGAATTTCTGGAGCAGATTCGGCGCAACAAGCCGAACTGAGGAGAAGAACATGCGAAGCGAGTGGGTGAAGAAGCGCGAGGGACAGGAATGCGTGACGCAGATCCACTATGCCCGTCAGGGCGTAGTCACCGAGGAAATGGAGCACGTGGCCCGGCGCGAGAAGCTGGAACCCGAGTTGATCCGCTCGGAGGTCGCTCGCGGACGCATGATCATTCCGGCCAACGTCCACCATACCAACCTGGAGCCGATGTGCATCGGCGTGGCCTCCAAGTGCAAAATCAATTCCAACATCGGCAACTCCGCGGTGACCTCGAACATCGACGAGGAACTCGAAAAACTGCACGTCTCCGTGCACTACGGCGCCGACACGGTGATGGACCTCTCCACTGGCGGCGATATCCCGCGCATCCGCAAAGCCATCATTGACGCTTCGCCGGTACCCATCGGCACAGTGCCGATCTACGAGGCCTTGACCCGCATCAAGCGCGTCGAGGACCTGACCGCGCAGGTGATGCTGGAGGTGATCGAGGAACAGGCCGAGCAGGGCGTGGACTACATGACCATCCACGCCGGGGTGCTTTACGAATACCTGCCGCTGACCCGGCATCGCATCACCGGCATCGTCAGTCGCGGCGGGGCCATCCTGGGCCAGTGGATGGCTTACCACAAGAAACAGAACCTGCTCTACGATCACTTCACCGACATCTGCAAGATTCTCCGCAAGCATGACGTGAGCTTCTCGCTGGGCGACGGGTTGCGTCCGGGCTGCCTGGCGGACGCCAGCGACGCCGCTCAGTTCGCCGAGTTGAAGACCCTCGGCGAGCTGACCAAGATAGCCTGGGAATACGATGTGCAAGTGATGATCGAAGGGCCGGGCCACATTCCCCTGGACCAGATCCAGATGCAGGTGGAGAAGGAAAAGGAGATGTGCTTCGAAGCGCCGTTCTATACGCTGGGCCCGCTGGTCACCGACATCGCTCCCGGCTATGACCACATCACCTCGGCGATTGGCGCGGCCATGATCGGATGGCACGGCGCGGCCATGCTGTGCTACGTCACGCCCAAGGAGCACTTGGGGCTGCCGAACAAAGACGACGTCCGGCAAGGGATCATCGCCTACAAGATTGCCGCGCACGCCGCCGACATTGCCCGTCATCGCCCAGGCGCCCGCGACCGTGACGACGCCATCAGCCACGCCCGCTTCCTGTTCGACTGGAACAAGCAGTTTGAGCTTTCGCTCGATCCGCAGACCGCCCGGTCGATGCACGATGAAACCCTGCCCGACGAGTATTACAAGGACGCCAAGTTTTGCGCCATGTGCGGCCCGAAGTTCTGCTCCATGAATACCACGCAGGTCATGGACAAGCACCTGGGCCTGGACCAGAACGCGCGCCAGCAGCAGTTCGTCGAATTATTGGACAAAGTCGGGAAATAACCAGTGTTTGATCTTCGACCCGGCGACCGCGTGCTGGATCTTCACGCCGGCAACGGGCAGGCGTCGCGCGATCTGGCAATGCAGTTGCCGCAGGGCGTCTTGGTGGGCTTGGTCGACGAACTGGATCTGCTGCATCAGGCGCGCGCCAACACCCGCGAACTCGATAATACTTTCTTCGTCGAAGCCGAACCGCAGGCGATCCCGTGGAAGGAAGATTACTTTTCCCACGCCATTGCGCGGGAGTCGCTCGACGGCGCCGCGATGCGCGAAGTCTACCGGGTCTTGGCGGAGGGTGGACGTGTTTTTCTCCCGGAGGGCGACGAATCCGCTCTGCTCGAGGTCGGATTCGTAGAAATTCAGACCACTGACGGCTGGCTTACAGGCCGAAAACCTCGCCCAACTACCGCTGCCGGATAATGAATCTGTGGTAGAAAGGATTCAATGCCGCACACCGTATGCCCCCAATGCGGTAGCTCGCACGTCGCCCGCGAGCACTATAAGGGCTGGGTGTTATTCAAGCCGCTGAATCCTTATCGGCCCTACGTCTGCAGGAAGTGTCATCATCAGTTTTCCGCGTGGCGGCACCACGGGGGCTGGCATTCGCTGGGACAGGCTTTCCGGCGCACTGGACTCTTGTGGACGGCCGCGTGCCCGCGCTGCCTAAGCGCGGACGTGCGCCGAACAGACGCGCGCAGCGTGCAGGGGGATTTGGGCACTATTTTGGCGCGCCTGGCCCATCTTCCGGCGAACCGCTGCAACCACTGCCGCAACCAGTTCTTCGCGCTGCGGGGCTCTCCCCGCAGCGCGACTGAACGGTCCTGAAGCCGGTCCTAGATGTCGTAATACAACTGGAATTCGTAGGGATGCGGGCGGAGTCGAACCGCGTTGACCTCGGCCTTCATCTTGTAGTCGATCCAGGTATGGATCAGTTCCTCAGTAAAGACGTCGCCTTCCAGCATGAACTGGTGATCGTTCTCCAGGGCCTTGAGCGACTCTTCGAGGGAGCCCGGCAGCGAGGGAACTTCGCGCAGTTCCTCGGGACTCATGTCGTAGATGTCCTTGTCCAGCGGTTCGCCCGGATCGATCTTGTTCTTCACGCCGTCCAGGCCGGCCATGAGCATGACCGCGAAAGCCAAGTACGGATTGCAGGACGGATCGGGCGGGCGGAACTCCACGCGCTTGGCCTTGGGGCTGGGCGAGTACATCGGGATGCGGCAGGCCGCCGAGCGGTTGCGCCGCGAATACGCCAGGTTGACCGGAGCTTCGAAGCCCGGCACCAGCCGCTTGTAGCTGTTTGTCGTGGGAGCGGCCCAGGCGACGATGGCCGGCGCGTGCTTGAGCAGTCCGCCGATGTACCACAGCGCCATCTGGCTCAGACCCGCGTAGCCGTCGCCGGCGAAGAGCGCCTTGCCGTCTTTCCACAAACTCTGGTGCGTATGCATCCCCGACCCGTTGTCCTGGAACAGCGGCTTGGGCATGAAAGTGACCGTCTTGCCGTGGCGGTTGGCCACTTGGCGGATGCAGTATTTGTACAG
>CAYPHP010000212.1:0-6683 GCA_964410045.1 uncultured Acidobacteriota bacterium
ATCCTTGCCGCAGGCCAGCAGCGTGCCTGCGAGCAGTACGGTGGAGACAAACGGCGTCGGCGCGAGCGTCCGGCCCATCTCTTCCAGGATCACGGCCATCTCCACCAGACCCATGGCCTGTCCGCCGTACTCCTCGGGAAACAGGATTCCGGTCCAGCCTTGCTCGGCCATCTTGGCCCAGGTCTCGGGCGAGTACGGAGTTGCCGCTTCCATCAGCTTGCGCACTGCAGCCGGCGGGAACTCCGCCGCGCAGAAGTCGCGCGCCGAGTTCTTCAAGATGGTCTGTTCTTCGCTCAGCTCGAATCGCATGTTCAGTAACTTTTGGGCAATCCCAGCACAAAGTGCCCGATGATGCCGCGCTGGATTTCCGACGTTCCCGCTTCAATCGTATTGCCTCGGGCGCGCAGGTAGCCGTAGGACCACGCTCCCTGGTCGGGCGCCAGCGGGCACTCGGCTTCGAGCAATCCGTAAGGACCCAGCACCTCTTGCGCCACTTGCTGGAAGCGCTGGTTCAACTCGCTCCAGAACAGCTTCAAGATCGAGCCTTCCGGACCAGGCACGCCGTCACGGCTCAAACGGCTGATGGCTCGCATCTGGTTCAGGCGCATGATGGAGATCTCCGCGTAGCATTGCGCCATCTTCTGGCGAATCACCGGATCTTCGGCGGCGGCATGGCCATTTCGCACCGACGTTCGCGCCAGCTCCGCCAGACGGTCGAGATTGCGCCGGAAAATCACTTGGAGGTCGACGCCCAGCGTGGTGCGCTCGTGCGCCAGCGTGCTGATGGCCACCTTCCATCCGTCGTTCATCTTGCCCAGCATGTTGGCGGCGGGCACGCGGACGTTCTCGAAGAACACCTCGCAGAATTCCGATTCCCCGGTCATCTGCCTGAGCGGGCGCACTTCGACGCCGGGACTGCGCATGTCTACCAGCAGGTAGGTCAGACCCTTATGCGGCGGATCGGTCTGCGCCGTGCGCGTGACCAGGGCGCACCAGTCGGCGAAGTTTCCCAGGCTGGTCCACACCTTCTGCCCGTTGACGATGAAGTGGTCGCCTTCGAGACGCGCTTCGGTGCGCAGCGAGGCCAGGTCCGATCCGGAGTTGGGCTCGGAGAATCCCTGGCACCAGATTTCCTCGGCGCTGAGGATCTTGTGCAGGTAGCGCTGCTTCTGCTCCTCGGTGCCGTAGTGGATGATGGTAGGACCGATGAGCGCCAGGCCCAGGCTGTTGGCCATGCGCGGCGCGCGCGCCCGGGTCATCTCCTCGACGAAGATCACCTGCTCGATGGCCGTCGCGCTGCGGCCGCCGTAAGCCTTGGGCCAGGAGATGCCCGCCCATCCGGCATCGAAACACAGGCGCTGCCAGGCGCGTGCAGCGTCAAAGCGATCGGTCATCCCCTCGGAGGCGTCGGGCGGCGGGACGTTCGCCACCAGCCAAGTGCGGACTTCGTCCCGAAACGCCTGTTCTTCCGCGGTCAGGTTCAGATCCATAGAGGAAAGGCCACTATAACCGATCTTCAGGGAGTGATGACGCGTTCACGCTCTACTTGCTCATCGCTGGTCAGCAACTGTGCGCGGTAGGTCAGCACGCCGTTCTGCTCCACGACGCCGCGCGTCTGCTCGTTGAAGGACACGGATACGACGCCGTCGCGACCCTCTCCTTTCACCGCCATGATCATGACGTACGGTCCATAGCGGCCGCCGTGATACGTGAGTTGGGCTTTGATCCTCCCGCGGACGCGCTGGAGCAGGTTGGCCCACTTGGTCTGCGCTGGGAACTCCACCCAGCCGGCGGGGTCGGTGTTGCGCGTGGAGGTCCGAAGATTCGAGTCGATGGAACTCCACATCCACGACTCGATCACCCGGCATCCGCCGACAGGCCTGTCGGCGCGGTCGACAATCTGGATCTTCCAGGGGCGCGTGACGCGGCTGGGAAACGGCGTCAGCAGGATCACCAGCGTTACGGCGACCGCCAGTGCAAGCATCCGCCCTCGACTCCGGAACATGGTGATCTAGCGCGGAGATTACCACATGCCCGGATTGTGTAGCTCCTGCGTTTCACGTTAAGCTGAGGGCCGGGGTTCCGCGAGGAGGTGACGTGAGGAATGTCCTGGTGGTTGGCGCCGGTCCTGCCGGCCTCTACGCGGCACACAAGCTGGCCCAAGCGGGATGCTCGGTGGCGGTCTTCAATCGCGATATCAAGCCCGGCGGCCTGGCCGAATACGGGATCTATCCCGTGAAGCACAAGATGAAGGACGGGCTGCGCAAGCAGTTCCACAATTTCCTGGCCATGCCCAACGTGCAATACCTGGGCAATGTGCCCGTGGGCGGCGGTGGTGGGTTGCCGCTCGACGCACTGCGTGAGTTCGGCGCCGATGCGGTGATCTTCACTGTCGGCGCGCAGGGTACCCGCAAGCTGGGTCTGCCCGGGGAAGAGTCCGGACGGGTCTATGCCGCCAAGGATTTCGTCTATCACTTCAATCGCCTCCCGCCGTACGCGACGCAGCCGTTCCCGCTCGGTAAGCGCGTGGCCATCGTGGGCATGGGCAACGTGATGGTGGACGTGGCCCGCTGGGTGCTTCAGGACGATCCGCACAAGACGGCGGAAGAAGTGGTGGTCGTCGCCCGGCGCGGACCCTTTGAAGTGAAGTTCGACAAACACGAATTCGACTTCATCCACATGCACCTCGATCGTGCTGCTTTCTCGGACGAGTTGCGCCGCGTTCAGGAACGTCTGGTGGCCGTCGGCCAGGATTGCGCCAAAGTCAAGGAAACCACTTTTCCATGGCTGGCGACGCCGTGCGAGACCGTCGCGCCGAAGCTGAGCTTCCGATTTCTCTCGACGCCGCTGGAGATCCTGCGCGGCGGCGACGGCAACATGGCCGGTCTGCGCGTGGCCGAGAACACGCTGGTGGCCAAGGGCACGGACACTGATGCCAAAGCCACCGCCGAAACCGCGGACCTCGACTGCGACACGCTAATCTACGCCATCGGCGACGTGGTGGATCCGGCGCTCGGTCTGCCGATGGGCAAAGACGCTTACGCCACCGATCCCGAGCATCCTTATCAGGCGCAGAAGCTTTCCGGATGGTTCGTCGCCGGGTGGGCGCGTAAGCCGAGTGAAGGCTTGGTCGGGAACGCGCGCATGGACGGCGAGCATTGCGTGGCAGAGGTATTAAAGTATCTCGAGACTGCTCCACAGAGTGCCGGGGTCCCGCCCGCCGATCTCCCCGCGCTGCTCCGCGCTCGCGGTTTCCAGGTGATCACGCAGGTGGAGCTGGCCAAGCTGGAAGCCGCGGAAGCTCGGATGGGCGAGCACTTCAAGTTCTCCGACAACGCTTCGATGCTGGCCGCGATCGCGGGCTAGGGCCTATTCGCAGAACACGCGGACCTTGGTTTTGTCCGAGTCGTCCACATTCACGGTCAGCTCGTCCAGGTGGTCGACCAGATCTTCCAGGTTTTCGGGCTTCAGCGAACTGAGGTCCACTTGCATGCCCTTCTCGCGGAGGGCATCGTTCACGTGGACGCGGGCGTGTTGCGGGATCAAGCCGGCCAACTTCACTCCAGCGCGCAGCAACAGCATTGGTACGCGCACGTTGACCTGCACCGGTTCTCCCCCCTTGCTGTGATCCTCGACGATCACCCGCAGATACTTCGGTTTTGGCTTCGAGACCGGCTCGGCGTTGGCGGCGGGCGTTGCTGCCCCCTCCTTGTCCAACGCGTCAAGCAACTGCTCGGCTTCCACCGTCGTAACCTTGCCTGCGGCCAGCATCTCCAGAATCTTCTTGCGATGTTCGTTCATGGCGTCTTCTCCAGTTCCTTGATGGCGTCTTGCGCGCTGATCTCGCCGCGCTCGAGCCGATTCAGGATTTCGGCACGCGACGGCTGGGGATTGGTCTCCACGAACTCCAGGCTGTTGGCGATCCGTGTGAGCCGCGACTTGATCGTCGGGTAGCTGACCCCGAAGACTTGCTCCATCTCCTTGATCGATCCGTGACTGCGGACGAACGCGGTGATGAAGACCTGGTCTTCCATGCTCAGCCGGGCCAGTTGGGGAAGCTCGAACTCGCCTTCGATGGCGATGCCCTTCTCGGCGATCCGAACCCGCTCGACCACCAGCGGCTGACCCTGGGTCAGCTTGGTCAGCTCCTGCCAGTCCTTGATCAACATAGTGAATATGATAATCAAGAAACTGAATAGTTGTCAAGTAAAATCTTAAATTTATTAAGATGTGACGAAGGCGGCTCTGCCTAACCTCTTGACCGCAGGGACGATACCCCCCTCGGCCTGGATCCGGCTGGCGATCGCAGACCCCGGCTCGGCGCGGTACACCTTGCCGCCTACCTCGATGACGCCGTCGGCGGCGCGGATGCGGATGGCGACGCCGTCCTGCGCGACGGCGTGGAACGCGGGATCGGCGACGATGAAGTGCGGGATCGCCTCGTTCACCAGATTCCGTTTGTGGATGAAGGCCACCGACTTGGCGATGACCGCCTTGATGCCGGCAAACTTCAGCGCCCAGGCGGCGTGCTCGCGGGAACTGCCGCAGCCCCAGCCTTCCCCGGCCACGATGACGCACTCACCGCGGCGGATGCGATCGCGAAAGTCCGGACGCACGTAGTGGAAGGCGGCCGCGCCAATCTCTTCGGACGCGGTCAGGTGGCAGAACTCGCCGGGGATCATGGCGTCGGTATCCACGTTGTCGCCGAAAGTCTGGACGCAGCCGGTGATTTCGGAAGCGGCGCCGGTCGCCGTTGGCGCATGTGCCACAGGTTCTGACAGTGGCGCATCAGGCTCCCGGACCACGATGGGCGGCAACGCCGGTACGCGCTTGAGCAACGTGCGGAACTCTTCTTCCTTGACGCGTGTGATCAGCGGACGCGGATCGGCGATGCGCATGTCGAGCGCGCTGGCCGCCACGGTCGGGGCGCTGGCCAGCCAGGCGATGGATCCTGGACCCATGCGGTTCTCGAAGTTGCGGTTCTGGCTGGTCAGCCAGTTCTCGCCTGGTCCGGCTTTGTCGCTGGCGATGCCCAGACACATCGAACATCCCGGCACGCCGATGCGGAATCCCGCCTGTCGGTAATGCTCCAAGAGCCCCCGGCGCTCGAGATTCTCGTGTATCTCCAGCGATCCCGGGACCATCAACCGGTTGGCGGTGTCCTTCGGTTTGTGACCCCCACGTAGCGCCTCGCGCAGCACTAGAGCCCCTAGGATCAGCTCTTCCTCGGTGGTATTGCATGCGCCGATGAACATGCCTTCCATCTGCTGCCCCGCGAGTTCTTCCACGCGCCAGACGTCGTCGGGCGAAAACGGCTTGGCCACTTGCGGCCCGAGATTGGTGAGGTCGAAGACGTGCCGCGACGCATACTTCGCCTCGGGATCGGCGCGGAAGTACAGCGCGTCCTTGTTGTACCCACCAGATCCATGGCGATGCGCCAGCAACTCCGCGGTGCGCTGATCCGCCGGAAAGATTCCGTTGAGCCCGCCGAATTCCGCGGTCATGTTGGCGACCGTAAAGCGGAAGTCGGTGGAGAAATGCTCCAGGGCGTCGCCGCCGTACTCCACGCTCCGTTCCATGGCCACGGTATTCCGGCCCAGCACCTTGAGGGTTTGCAGGATCACGTCCTTGCCGGTGATGCCGAAGGGCATGCGCCCGTCCCAGATCACTTGGATCGCTTCGGGGACCTGGATCCAGGTTTCGCCCAGGATCATGGCGATGCACACGTCCGCCCCGCCGAGTCCGATGGCCACCGCGCCGACGCCGCCGTGCGACGAGGTGTGCGAGTCCGCGCCAATCACCACCTGACCCGGCTCCACGAAGTCGCGGTAGAACTTGGTGTGCATGATGGTCTGGTTGGCGTCGAAGAAGTGCTTGAGCTTGGCCTCTTTCGCGAAGTCGCGCGAGAGCTGCACCAGTTTCTGGGTGCGCTTGTCACTGGCCAGCGTCTTCGGATCCACGGTGTGATCGAGCGCCAGATAGAACCGGTCGCCGTTGTGCAGCTTCGGCCGGCCGAGCTGCTCATAGGTAGCGTTCATGCCGTTCCATGCCAGCTCGGACGCGATGGTCCAATCCACTCTGATGCGCAGGATATCTCCCGCCTCCACCCAAGGTTTCGCCAGCCCCACCGCGTGGTGGAGAAGGATCTTCTGCGTCAGGGTCATCGGTCTGGGCATAGTGATCTATGAAACCACAGATGCACACGGATGAACACCAATTCGGATCTGTGTTGATCCGTGTTCATCTGTGGTTTCATAGAAGTGATGATCACCCTTTCCGGCGCGGGCAAGCGCTTCGGCCCAAGGGTCCTCTTCGAGGACCTGAACTGGATGCTTACGCCCCACGACCGCGTGGGCCTGGTGGGCGCCAACGGAACCGGCAAGTCCACGCTGCTGAAGATTCTGGCCGGGATCGAGTCGCTGGACTACGGTAGCGTCAACGCCATGAAGGGCATCACGTTCGGCTACCTTCCGCAGGACGGTCTGGAGCTTTCCGGGCGTAGCGTGTTTGCCGAGTGCATGACCGTGTTCTCGGATCTCCTGGGCATGGAACAGGAACTCGAAACGCTGCACCATCGCATGAGCGAGCTCGATCCGGAAAGCCGGGAATACTCCGACGTTGCCGACCGGGCGCATTCGCTCGACAGCCAGTATCGCGCGCGCGACGGTTACGCCATTGAGGCG
>CAYPHP010000213.1:0-6683 GCA_964410045.1 uncultured Acidobacteriota bacterium
CGGCACGCGGTCAGCATCCTCAAGCACGTAACCGAATCGACGTAATGCCGTCTTGAAATCGTGCTCAACAAGGAGGCCTTTACGCTGCCTCCGATAGAGAGCTGACTGGCACTCGACAGGCGTACCCCACCAAATGACGATTTCACGATCCCCAGTCAACAGGGATTCCAAGGTCTGGCTGGAGGGCTCTGCGAGGACCAGGGCAGCCAGAGCCGAGCTATCCCAAAACCTCACCGGCCCGTACCCCTCTTCTCGAGCAGCACTTCCAGCACGCTCCGGCCGACAGCAGGATCATCTTTGGGAGGAATCAGCAGTTCGTCACGTATGCGGCCCGTTCCAGGGATGAGCCGGCCTTCACGGATCAGCTGCTGGCGCTCTGACGCAGCCTTCAGCTTGTCGTCCACTGGGACCAACTTGGCCACCAGAAGCCCCGCTCGGTGATGAGCACTTCTTGTCCGGCCTTGACCTTTTTCAGGTAGCTGCTGAGGTTAGCTTTGATCTTCGCGACGCCGACCCTCGTTATGTGACCATTAATTGGTCACTTCAAGCGCCGACTGTCAAACTCTCGTCCTTCGCTTGGCCCCCGCCGGGCACTGCCTTGCAAAGAGTTACTTCACTGGAAAGAACGACGGCAGCGCCAGACTGCGCATGGTGTGCAGGCCCGGAGACCCGGCCAGCACCTTGGGAATAGAGTTGACCACCATGGAGACCGTGGCTACGTCGCCGTGGATGCCGCCGGAGATCTTCTCTTCGATCCGCGGCGAGCCTTCGATGGTCACCGAATCGTAAGACTCGGGTGCTCCCAGGTAGGCTTCCATGTGCAAACGGATGAGCGGCTTTCCGCCGACGAATCCGGTGCCTTCCTGGATCAGCCCGCAGACCTGGCCCTGCTCTACGGTCAAGAACTGGCTGGAGACCCGCTTCGCCGCGACCTTCGGACCGATCTCGTCGGTCACGCGGTCCAGTTTCCAACCAAACGCGGCGGCGATCATGGCAATGGACTCCGTCAGACCCACGTGGCGCACGGTTCCGCCGTCCACCTTCTCCTGGAACTGCATGGGCGTGAGGCCGGCGCCGATCTTTTTCTGGAACGGCAGGCGGCGGATGGATGCGTCCTGAATGCGGCTGATCAACACTGAGTCCACGCGCTCGCAGACCACGCTGAGCATGATGGGGAGGGCGTCCATGGCGAAGCCGGGGTTCACGCCTGTGCCGAGCACAGCCACTTTGGCCTTGCGCGCGGCGGCGTCGATCTTCTTGGCCAGCGAGGCTTGCGAATACCAGGGATAGGAAAGCTCCTCGGTGGTGGAAACCACAGGGACCTTGCGGGCCAGGATCGTTTCGAGCTGCCCAAGGACCTTCTTCAGCGACGAGCCGGTGGTATGCAGAACCACATCCGGCTTGGAACTCTTGATGACCGCCGTTGCATCCGCGTTCACCTTGACGCCCAACTTGCGGCCCACCTCGGCCAGTTCTCCGAGATCGCGGCCCACCTTCGCCGGATCCACATCCACTGCGCCCACCAGCTTGAGATCTTTGCGTGCGGCCACGCGACGGACGACCGCCATTCCGATCGGGCCGAGCCCGAACTGCACTACACGTATTGGCATGATGACGCTCCCACCGTATGAAATGAACTGCGTCTCTAATTATAGAGGGTTCAGCAGCCGGGCGGCGGTCAGCGCGTAGATTGCCGCACAATCGCCGATATTGCGCAGGGGTACAAACTCGTTGGGACCGTGCGAGACCGTCAGCAAGCCAGGACCGTAGGCAAAGGCTGGGGTGCCTCGAGCGGAATAGAAGCGGGTCTCCAGCAAACCAGGACACAAGGTGAACTCCGCCGGTCTTCCCACGACTTGTTCAACCGCCGCGGCGAGGGCGCGTCCCGCCGGGCTAGCCGGATCGCTGCCGCCGGACCGGCCTTCCTGGAGAATCTCCACCTCGTGGCCCTGCAGCGCTTCGAGCAAGCGGCGCTTTTCCGTGTCGAAGTCCTCCTCCGGATTGATACGCCGGTCGACAGTGAAGGAACAAGATCCGGGAACAGTGTTGAAGGCCGAGCCGCTGGAGCATTGCCCGCCCAGCATCAGGATGGAGTGCGCCGCGGCCTGCGGCTCAATGCGGTAAGCGGTGCGCCGCGCCTCCACCTCGGCCTTCAACTGCTGCAGGCTCCGGGCAACATCGAGCATGGCTTCAAAGGCGTTGACGCCTTGATACTGCAGCCCGACGTGAGCCGGTCTGCCCTGCAATGTCACACGCAGAGAGATCGCCCCGCGGCTGGCGTTCCAGATTACGCCGCCCGTCGGCTCCGGAGTGAACATGGCCACGCCGTCTTTGCCGAGCAGGCCGGTGGATTCGAGGTAACGTGATCCGCGGGGACCGGCGGTCTCTTCATCCGGCACAAGAACCAGGCCCACGCGGCCGTCCAGATCCAGTCCGCACTCTCGCAAGGCTCGGACGGCATAGATCATCGCCACCAGGCCGGCCTTCATGTCCGACGATCCCCGCCCAAACAGATTCTCGCCACGGACTTCAGGCTGGAACTGGCCTTCCGCCGCATGCGGAACCACATCGTAGTGACCACTGAAGTAGACCGTACGCTGGCCTGTTCCGTGAAACGCGAGCAGGCAGAGTCCTTCGCGCTGCGGTTCCAGACCGCAGTCGCGCAACAGGCGCTCCAGCAAGACCAGACACTCCTCGTAGTGAGTTCCGGGAGGGTTTTCCGTGGCAACGGCAATCAGGCGCCGGGTGGACTCCACCATTTCGGAGCTCCAACCGGCGATGGTTTCCCGCAAGTCTTTCTGAGATGACAAACTCAGTTGGCCAGTTGCAGGCTGTTGAGCATCTGGTCGAAGCTAGGCTTGAGGCGGTTAAAGTCGCGCTCCGGGGCGATGAAGATCACGTAGAAGAGCATGCCGTCGGGCCGCCACATGGTGACCAGCCAGTCGATCTCGGTTTCCCCGGGCAGCGGAGACTTGTTGCTCAAGGTGATGCTGTCGGCACCGATGCCGTTGATCGTGATACTCCGCGTGCCGCCGGACCGCCGCATGTCGGGATTCTGCTGGGCAAGCTGTTCCAGTAACTGCCGGGTGGCTTCGCTCAAGGTCAGGCGAACTCCGCGCTGCTCTTGCGGCTCAAGCACGCTAATCATGACGCCATAGGCAATCCCGTCGTTCATCACGCCCTGCTGCGGCGCGATCAGAACCGTGTTCTCCTGCGCGGAAGCGTTCCACCCTTCCGGATGGGAGATGCGGAATCCCGAGCCATTGTAGGAACGGAAGGTTCCGCCCGCGTTGACTTCAGGCCGGGAACCGGTGCTTCCACCGGAGGTCCCACCTGACGTCGCACCGGTCTGGCCACCCTTCTGATTGGGACTGGGTGCCCGGTTGTTCCACTGCTGGGCCAGGCGCTTCATGGCCTGGAAGCGATCGGTCAACGCGGTGCTGGTTCGCGCGGAGCCCAAGGTGCGTGCCTCCGCTTGCACCAAGGCCATGCGGTTGCCGGGGTCGGGGTGGCTGGAAAAAAACTCGGGACCGCGGCCGCCTTCCGCCGATAGTTTCTGGAAGAAGCGGGCCATTTCCTCAGGGTTGTACCCAGCGTCGTAGAGCATCTGCGTTCCCAACAGATCCGCTTGGCGCTCCGCGTCACGAGAGAACTTCAGAAACACCGAGCCGACACCCAACTGCGCGACAATGTTGGTGAGCTGTCCGGCTGCGCCGTTTCCCAGGACCGCGCCCAGGATGGCCAGGGGGAGTTGCGCGGTTTGGGCCTTAGTGATCTGGTTGGTGGAGTGGCGCATGATCACATGGGCGATCTCATGGCCGATCACGCCCGAAAGCTGGGCTTCGTTGTCGGCGGCCACAATCGTTCCGGTGTTGATGTAGAGCGGCCCGCCCGGCAGGGCAAAGGCGTTGATCCCCTTGTCCGCTACCACGTGGAAGTTGAACGGGTAGTTGGCATCGGGCTCGCGGACCGTGCTGTACAGACGGCGGCCCAGGTCGGTGATGTAGTTCCGCAAGGCCGCGTCGTCGATTACCTTCACCTGTTGCTCGATTTTCTTGGCAGCCTCGCGGCCGAGTTCGACGTCCTGTTCTTTGGAAAATGCATTCCGGCCGGGCTTGAGTTGGGTCCGGGCGGGCAACTCCGCGGCAACCAAGAACAGCGCCAGTGTCAGGGCTAGGAAGCGTCGGGGGGACATACGGCTATTATAAGGCGTCCACCGGTTATTGGCTCACCTCGCGGATGCCGGGGCGGCGCCGTCCCGCGGCGGCCACTACAGGCCGGACCGTGGGTTGAACCGGACGGCCCATGTCCGGCGGAAAGACCAAGCCTTCCGACTCGCGCGTAAATCTCATTTCGGGTCCGCCGGATCCGTTGGAGTTCACGTCAACGGCAATCTGGTCGCCGTCGTGAACCTGGCCGCTGGCCACTAGACTCGCCAGCGGGTGAACCAGGTGACGCTCAATCGCGCGCTTCAAGTGCCGCGCGCCGTAGCGCTGGTCCAGGCCTTCATGCAGCAGGAAATCCTTGGCCGGCTCGGAGAGATGAAACACGAAGCGGTCGTGGCCGGCGGCCAGCACCCGGTTCTGAACCAGGTTCAACTCCAGGTCCAGGATCTCGCGCATCTGCGGTCCGCTCAACGCCTGGAAGACCACGATCTGGTCCAGGCGGTTGAGGAATTCAGGGGAGAAGCGGCGGCGGGCCGCTTCCATAGCCGTGCGCTCCACCTTCGCATCGAGTTCCCCGGCGGGGTTCGCGGCAATCCGGTCCCTGGGCGCGGGCCCGAAACCGATTCCACCTTCAACCAGGCGGGTCATTTCCGAAGCGCCCAGGTTGCTGGTCATGAAGATGATGGTCTGGCTCAGATCCACGCGGCGGTTGTCGCCCAGGGTGAGCGCAGCCTTGTCCATCACGCCCAGCAGCAGTTGCCACAGGGCGTCGCTGGCCTTTTCGATCTCATCCAGCAACAGGATGGATACCTTCACTTTTTCGTTGTGCCACTGATTCAGCGCTTCCTGGGTCAGCACCGGATGGGTCTCGCGGTGGCCCAAGTATCCCGGAGGCGAACCGATCAGTTTGGCGATCTCGTGGCTGTGCTGGAACTCCGCGCAATCGATCTTGATCATGGCGCGAGGGTCACCGTACAGAGCTTCGGCCACGGCTTCAACGACACGCGTCTTCCCCGAGCCGGTGGGCCCGAGGAACAAGAGGTTGCCGATGGGGCGTCCGGGCGGGTTCAGGCCCGCCAGGTAGACCTGATACAGCGAGGCTACCTTGTCGAGCGCCGCCTCCTGCCCCACAACCTTTCCTCGCAGGGCTGCTTCGAACTCCTGAGCAAGATTGCTCTTCAGCTTAGGATCCAGAACCGCCTTCGTCGCTGTGGCCATATTCATGACCTCGCTCTCTACTGTAGTGAGACGTCATTGGGACCGTTTTGGATTCAGTACGGTACACCCAGCACCTTGGTACCAGCAGCTTTTTGCATACTTTGAGGAATCGAGCCCCTGCTATACTGCCTTATAGTCTTATAAGTCCATAAAGGAGCCGAGCTTACACATGCCTGTCCAGCCCACCGACAAGATATGGCAAAACGGAGATCTGATCCCGTGGGAAGGCGCGAAGATTCACATCACTTCGCATGTCGCCAACTACGGCTCGGCGGTGTTCGAAGGAGTTCGGTATTACGCCACCCCCGCCGGACCGGCCGTTTTCCGCATGAAGGAACACGTCCAGCGGCTGTTCGATTCCGCCAAGATCTATCGCATGGAGATCCCCTTCACCAAGGACCAGATCGCGGAGGCCATGAGCGATGTGGTGCGGGTCAATCGCCTGCCGGCCGGCTATCTGCGGCCGATCGTGCTGCGCGGTTACGGCGAAGTCGGGGTCAACCCGCTCGGTTCACCGGTGGATGTCTACATTGTCACTTGGGCTTGGGGCAAGTATCTGGGCGCCGAAGCGCTCGAACAGGGCGTGGACGTCTGCGTATCGTCGTGGCAGCGGATGCATCCGAACACCTTGCCGGCCATCGCCAAGGCTGCCGCCAACTACATGAACTCCCAGCTCATCAAGATGGAAGCGCTGGTGAACGGCTATTCCGAAGGCATCGCCCTCGACGGCAACGGCTTGGTCAGCGAAGGCAGCGGCGAGAACTTGTTCCTAGTCCGCAACGGCGTGCTGTACACTCCGCCGATCTCGTCCTCGATTCTTCCGGGCATCACACGCGACTCGGTAATGGTTCTGGCTGCTGAATTGGGAATTCCGGTGAAGGAACAGCCAATCGCGCGCGAGTGGCTGTACCTGGCCGACGAGTTGTTCTTCTCTGGAACCGCCGTTGAGATCACCCCGGTCCGCTCGGTGGATCGCATCCAGGTGGGCTCCGGCAAGTGCGGACCCATCACCCGGAAGCTCCAGCAGGAATTCTTCGCCATCATCGAAGGCAAGACCGCCGATCGCCACAAGTGGCTCACCGTGGTTCCGGTGGCGGAACCGGCCCTTCGGTGAATTCAGAATGTAGAATGCAGAATGCAGAGTCCGGAGCCGCGTGTTCGGTCATTCTGCATTCTGAATTCTGAATTCTGCATTTCTTATGATTCAAAGCCTCGACCATCTCCGCAGTCTGATCGGCAAGGAAGTCGCAACCAGCGACTGGCTGGAAGTAGGCCAGGAGCGCATCAACCAGTTCGCAG
>CAYPHP010000214.1:0-6673 GCA_964410045.1 uncultured Acidobacteriota bacterium
CAAGAGGTTGCAAACAACGCCTATCGGCAGCTTCCAGAGTGAGTGGTCTGGAACAGGCAGTGATCTATTTCGAGCAACTCGCGGGGCTCGTCCTCGGATCACGCCTGCAGGCAGCCTACTGTCCGCAAGGAACCGACTGCTGGGGGCACTATCAAGATATGTGGTACGACATGTGCACAATCGAATGTCTGACACAGTTTTGTTTTGCAAACTCGTCCGCACAACCATATGAGAGCGGCTGCATAGGTCCGTGCTGGAATGAATACGAGTGTTGGCAGTGTAGACTTGACAGCCTTTGCAATAATCCATAAACGATTGTACGGGTGCTTCCGTCCAATGATATGAGACTAGTGAAGAGGAGGCGCGATGACACGAAACTTGCTGCAGCGTATCGACCACATGCTCCTGTTGGTCCTGTTGGTTGGAGGAACCTCTGTTGTTTCGGCAGGTGATGATTCCGGAGGCTTCGGGAGCCCCAAGCGAACCTATGTCATGCCCCCGGCCTGCACCGAGCACTTGGCAAAGTGGGGGGACGGTTTCATGGTATCCGCCACCAGCGATCCAAGGCCGGTGATTACGGTTTGTGAGCCTGCCAAGGGGAGTTTGGTCTACCAGGTGGACCTATGGCAGCCGGAAGCTGCGCGGATGCTCATTCAAGACACCGCGGTGAACGGCGAAGGCACGGCCGCGGCCGCGGTACAACTCTGGAAGTCAGATGGGACTTTGGCGGTCGGTGTCTTCATAGTGGAGAAGCCGGGGCGGATTACTCGGGTGATCCGAACAAATCCACTGGTGGCTTTGCGCGTCGGCTTTGGGCCGGATCAAAGTATTTGGGCCTTAGTCAGAGATGCAGCGGCCGAAGAGACAGGGCGCGACTACGACGTGCTGCAAAAGTACGGTAGAGAAGGTCAGTTTCTGGGCAGCTTCCTACGACGTTCGCTTTTTCCGGGAAAGCGCCACCCCGCCGCACATGCAAATGGAGGAATCACCCAGATGGTCAAGTCCCCTGATAGGATCGGCATCTTCCTGGCGACGACGGGGGAGTGGGTTGAGGTGAACCCCGAAGGTGCGCTCCTGGGCCGATCGGTGGTCAAGGCACCCTGGCCGGAACCCACCAAGGGCGATCCGCCTCGAAAAGAGAGGGAACCGCTTGTTAGCCGAGTTCTTTTGACCGCTGCCGGGGAGGCGTACGCGGATGTCCAGGAGGGCCGATGTCTAAAGCTGCTTCGCCTCGACCGCCAAGCGGGCCAGTGGGTAGTCCTACCCGACAGGACGAGAGACTTTGCCCAAAGCCCGATAATCACGCGCCTGATCGGATCGGAGGGCGAAGAGTTTGTTTTCCACGGCCCGAACCTGAGCACGATTCAGTGGGTTGACATTCGGCGATAAAAATGCGCGCAGCAGCCGCATCATGAGAGGGTGCTAGCGGTTTCGAGCGCCTGGATCACGGACCGGAATACTAACTGGCCGTCGGTGGAGCCTCCCGTGGCCGCCAGCAGCGGATCAGCGGCGCGTTCGGGATGCGGCATCATGCCCATCACGTTGCCTTCCCGGTTGCTGATCCCGGCGATGTCGTCGAGCGAGCCGTTGGGGTTTTCGAGATAGCGGAACAGGACTTGGCCGTGGTCGCGCAACTGGCGCAGCGTGTCCGGATCGGCGTAGTAGTTCCCTTCTCCATGTCCGATGGGGATGGTCAGGACCTGGCCCGGTGTGCAGGCGAGAGTGTATGGCGTCTGATGGTTTTCCACGCGCAGCCGGACCGGCTTGCAGACGTACTTCAGCCCAGCGTTCAGGCGCATCGCGCCCGGCAGCAGTCCGGACTCCAGCAGGATCTGGAAACCGTTGCAGATGCCCATCACCAGCCCGCCGGAAGCAGCGAACTTCTGAACTGCGCGCATGACCGGTGAAAAACGGGCGATCGCTCCGGTGCGCAGGTAATCGCCATGGGCGAACCCGCCGGGCAGGATCACCACATCGGCGCCCACAAGATCCTCCGAGTCGTGCCAGATGAACTCGGCTTCCTGACCCATGACGCGGCGCGCGCACTGCAACGCGTCGTCGTCACAGTTGCTGCCTGGAAACACCACCACGCCGAACTTCATAGGCTCATTATGCCCGAATCCGTCGTTACTTGCGAAGCGTTCCCAGCAACGCTTCCTCCTCTGTAGACGGTGGCTCGGCGGACCCGCCAAGATGCTGGGCCAGGAACGCTTCCGCGGCGGCGTAGAAGGCCATGCGGTTCTCAGGACGCGCAAACCCATGCCCTTCGTCGGCGAAGAGCAAGTATTCCACGGGCTTTCCCTTGGCCCGTAACGCTTCCACAATCTGTTCCGCCTCGGCTTGCTTCACTCGCGGATCGTTGGCGCCTTGGGCGATCAGCATCGGGATACGGATCTCGCCGGCCTTGAACAGCGGCGAGCGCGATTCCAAGAACTCCTGCTCCGTCTCCAGATCGCCGACGCGGACGCGGAAGATGTTGCGCATCGGCGCCCAGTATGGCGGGATGGAGTTGAGCAGCGTGATGATGTTTGAAGGCCCGACAATGTCGATGGCCGCGGCGAAGAAGTCAGGAGTGAACGCCGCGCCCACCAGCGCCGCGTACCCGCCGTACGATCCGCCGTAGATGCACACCTTCTTGGGGTCGGCAATGCCCTGCGCCACCGCCCAGTTCACGGCGTCAATCAGGTCGTCGTGCATCTTGGCGCCCCACTCGCGATTGCCGGCGTTCATGAACTTCTTGCCGAATCCGGTGGAGCCGCGATAGTTCACTTGCAGACAGGCGTAGCCGCGATTGGCAAACCACTGGGCCTCAGGGTGATAGCCCCAGTCGTCGCGGACCCAAGGCCCGCCATGAACGTTCAACACCATCGGCAGGTTCTTGGGCTCGACGCCGGCCGGCGTCGTCAGGTAGACCACCAGATTCAAGCCGTCGCGGGCGCGGATTGTCTGGGGCTTCATCGTAGCCAGACGGGCGGTCTCGAGCGCGGGACGCGCCGCAAACAGGAAGGTCACCTGCTTCGTGGCGCGGTCATAGCTGTAGTAGCGCGCCGGACTCACGTCGGCATCGTATTCCACTAACCACGTCCGATCCGCAAGGTCGCGGCTCAGGATCATGAATTGCCCGGACTGCGCTGCGGCCAGGGCATCAAAGTCCGCCGCAACGTCAGGATCGAGAACCTTCCACTCGCGCCGTTCTTTTTCGAAGGAAACCGCCTGAACGTGATGCCGGGTTTGATGAACCATGGCTGCGCCCAAGTCCACGGCGGGATCGCTGGCCAGGACTTTCTTGACGCGCGTGGCAATGTCGATTTCGTAAAGCTGGGTGGTGTCCACGTCCACGCTGTCTTCCAGGTACAGACCGCGGCCGTCGGGCGTGAAGCCCAGAATGTTCTGACTCTCTTCCGGACCCCAGCTCAGAAATTCCGTGAACGGAGAGTGCGCGTCGGCGCGCAAGTGCAACTCGAAACCGCCGTCTTCCTTGGCCGCAGCCGCGCCGCGCACCCGAAAGTTGTGGTCCAGAATCCACTGGACGTAGTGGCCGGGATTCTCCACCTCGGGCGTGATCTCGGCAGTGTTCAGATCGCACCGGTAGAGATCAAAAACGCTGGGATCCCGTTTGTTCATCCCGAAGACGACTTGGCCGGGGAAGTTGTGGTCGGTGTGGATGCCCTCGACGCGCACGCCGTCGAACGGGCTGAGGTCGCGGATCTCTCCAGTTTCGAGATCCACGGCATGGAGATGCCAGTTCTCGTCGCCGTCCTTGTCCTGGATGTAGAGCAGGTGGCGGCTGTTCTGCGCCCAACCGTAGGCGCGGATGCCGCGCTTGCGGTCGCGCGTGACCACGCGGTCGCCGTCACGGCCGAGCACGCGCACCCAAACGTTCAGGACACCCTCGTCAGGCGCGATGTAAGCCAGCGTCTTCCCGTCGGGAGCAATGGCCGGTGAGATCTTTTCAGGATTGCCAAAGAGTGTGGCGCGAGGGATCAGAGGCATGCCTTGCTATCTTAATTCGAGCTATCATGTTTCACCATGCCGATCCTTCTTCTGCTTCTTGCTTTCTGGGTTCAGGACGATCCCCATGCCGCGCACATGAACGTCGGGTACGTGCCGCGCGAAGTGCTGGAGAAGCCGGTCACGTTGAAAAGCAACATCGGCAAGATCAGCGAGCCGGTGTCCACGAAATCCGCCGACGCCCAGGCGTTCTACAACCAGGGCGTCGCTTACCTGCACTCCTACGTGTGGGTGGAGGCGGGACGGTCGTTCCACCAAGCCGTCCGCCTCGATCCGAACTTGGCGATGGCCTGGGTTGGCCTTAGCCGTGTGTACTCCGGCCTGGACGATCCGCCCGCGGCTGGCGCGGCAATCGCCAAGGCGCAAGCGCTGTCCGCGCACGCCAACGCCTGGGAAAAGACGCGCATCGCGGTACGCGCGAAGCAGCTTGAGGCGCTCGCCGAGCTGGGGAACGCTGCCCGCCATCAGGAGTACAAGAAGACTCTGGACGACGCGATTGCGCAGTACATCGACGACGTAGAGTTGTGGCTGCTGCGAGGCAACGCTGAAGAAATCACGGCAGCGGGACGCGGACAGCGGGGTTCCATCGGCTCCACCGCGTTCTATCAGGAAGTGCTGCGCCGCTCGCCCGACCACTTCGCCGCCCACCATTACCTGATTCATTCTTACGAGAACCTGAACCGCATGCCCGAGGCGTTGCATCATGGGGAGATCTATGCGGGACTGTCCTCGGCCATTCCGCATGCGCACCACATGTATGGTCACGACCTGCGGCGCGTCGGGCGGATCGAAGAGGCGATCGCCCGGTTCCACAAGGCCGACGAGTTGGAACGCGCGTATTACGCCGCCGAAGGGATCGCCTCCCATCTGGACTGGCACCACGCGCACAACCTGGATCTGCTGTCCACGGCCTACCAGTACCAGGGGCAGATCCGCCAAGCCGAAAAGCTGATGCGTGAGGCGTGGGCCATTCCGGCGGTCAGCGAGTACGCGGAGTTCAACAAGAAGGAGTTTCCCGGATTTCTGCTGGCGCGCAACCGTCTCGACGAAGCGCTGGAAGCGGGCGCCAAGCTTGCCCGCGGGAAATGGCCGGCCGGGCGGGCCGCCGGGCACATCATGCGCGGGCATGCATTTCTGGCCAAAAACCGTCTGACCGAGGCGCGCGAAGAACTGGCCGCCGCAGAGAAAGAACTCCGGACCGGCCCAGGCTCGGCCTCCCCTTTGCCGACCCGCTCGAGCGCTCAGCCCTATCTGGAGGGCTTGCGCGGGGAGATTCTGCTGCGCTCCGGTCAGAACCAGGAGGCTCGCGCCATCCTCAAGGAGTTCCAGCGACGCGTGCGGGGGATTCCCGGGCCGGATGCCTGGACCCAGGCGCTCTTCCGCCTGGAAGCGGTCGCCCGCGCCGCCCGCGAAGCCGGAGACTGGGAGTTGGCCGAATACACCGCGCAGCAAATGAAGGATCACGACGCCGCCTATGCGGGAACGCACTACGCGCTTGCGCTGGTGGCCGAGCACAAAGGGGACGCCGTTCAGGCGCGGGAACACTTTGCCCAAGCCCGGAAGTTTTGGGGCAAAGCGGACCCGGATCTTACCGAGCTGGCAGAGTTGCGGAAAAAGTAGGGGGCGGCGCGAACCGCCCCCGGAAGTGCTGCAAACCTATCTGACGGCCAGCGGCTGCGGCGCGGTTTGTGACGCGCCCACCGCAAGGATCAACGGCTGATCGCCCGCGGTCAGTCCTGTGGGAACCGTGAAGTTGACCTGATACAGCCCGACGAATCCAGGAGCGTAGCCGGAGAACAAGATCGTCGCAGGTCTTCCGCCCACCGTGATCACGGGCGGGGTCGCCGTGGTGGCCAGAGGGCTGCCGGGACCCGGCGCGCCGGAAGCGACCGCGGTGCTCAGCGCTCCCAGTCCCGTGGCGTACATCGTCAGGGCGTCGCCTGCCGAGGCCGGCTGGGTGGTCAGAATCTGCTGGAAGTTCTGATTGAACACGGTCATGCGTCCGTTGGCTTGGAAGATGCCGGGATCGGCGTCGCGCAGATTCAAAGTAAAGACCGGTCCGGGGATCCCTTGGCTGATCACTTGCACCTGGGTTGTGGCCTTGCCGGCCACTTCAAACGGCACCTGCACGTTGATCTGATTGCTGTTGGCAAAGTAGAGCGGCGCTGCCTTGCCGTCGAAGTTCATGGAGAGGCCGCCCAGCACACCGGGCAGCTTGCCGTCGACGAAGCCGGCGGTGATGGCCTGGGTCAAACCGTAGTCCAGTCCGAAGGCCGAACCGATTTCGCCCGCGGCCAGAGTTTGCGATCCGAAGCTGGCTCCGTTCACTAAGCCGCCGGCGTTGATGGTGGGCAGCTTCACGCCGAGGCCCAGGATCACGTTGATGTCCTGAGAAGCGCCCGCGGCCGTAACCGTGACCTTGCCCTGGTAGACGCCCTGGGCCAAGCCGGTTGGATCAGCGGAAACGGTCAACGTGGCCGGAGTATTGCCACTGGACGGCGAAACGGAGAGCCAGTTCCCCCCGCTGGACGTGCTGACCGTTGTGGTAAAGCTGATCGCGGCGGCCGCGGTCACGTCGATGGAGGTGGTCTGCTTGGGCGCGCCCACCGCGACGGCAATCGCGGCCACAGTGGTCTGGAGGCCGAAGGCTTGGCTCGGCTGG
>CAYPHP010000215.1:0-4081 GCA_964410045.1 uncultured Acidobacteriota bacterium
GTCTTGCCGCCCGAGCGGGTCGCCGACCCCGAACGCAAAAGGCGCTTCGTACAGGAGGCCAAGGCCGCTTCGGCGTTGAACCATCCCAACATCGTTCACATCTACGATATCGACACGGATGGCGGTGTGGCCTTCTTGGCCATGGAGCACGTCGAGGGCCGGACTCTGGGTGAAGTGATTGGGCCCAAGGGCCTCAAACTCGACGAAACCTTGAAATATGCGGTCCAGATTGCGGATGCGTTGGCCGCAGCCCATGCCGTCGGCATTGTTCATCGCGACATCAAGCCTTCGAACATCATGGTCAGCGAGAAAGGCTTGGTGAAGATTCTTGACTTCGGCTTGGCCAAGCTTGTCGGTCAGGCGGAGGACGACCCCTCGGCTCCGACTCAGACAGCCGAGCCACGAACCGTGAAAGGCACGATCGTCGGCACCGCAGAATACATGTCGCCGGAGCAGGCCGAAGGAAAACAGGTTGACGCTCGATCGGACGTCTTCTCGTTTGGCTCGGTGCTCTACGAGATGGTCACGGGCCAGCGGGCATTCCAAGGAGCAAACCGCATCGGAACGCTCTCGGCCATTCTGCACAAGGAACCGCCCGCTATCAGCACGGTAGGGGGACATCCGGCTATCCCGGAATTGCAGAAAATCATCGCGCGGTGTCTTCGCAAGGACCCGCAACAGCGCATTCAGCATCTGGATGATGTAAAGCTGGCACTCGAGGAGTTGCGGCAGGAATCGACGGCCGGGACGCTGGCGCTGCCTCAAGCGGCGCGAGCGCGCTGGGGCTGGCCGAGGGCCGCTCTGGCTGCGGTGTTGTTGAGTTCAGGTTTCATGGTTTGGCGGGCCTGGCGAACGCCGGTCGGCACCGAGCCGCTCCGCGCCGTCCCGCTGACCACGCTCGCCGGAGCCGAGCGCTACCCTTCGTTTTCTCCCGACGGTAATCAAGTGGTCTTTACGTGGAGTGGACCGAAGCAAGACAATCCCGACATCTATGTCCAGATGATCGGCACCGGCTCCCGTCTGCAGTTGACCACCGACCCCGGCAATGACTACAACCCGGTGTGGTCGCCCAACGGCCTGTGGGTTGCCTTCTTGCGGAGTCAATCGGATGCCGGGCGGAGCGAGCTACGGATCATCCCTCCACTGGGCGGGCAGGAGCGCAAAGTGGCCGACATTTATGTCCGTGCCGGAATCGCCGGCTCTCCGCCCTACATGGCTTGGTGCCCAGACAGTAGTCGCCTGGTTGTAGCGGACTCCCCGGGAGAAGGGCAGCCAGACTCCTTGTTCGTGATCTCGATCGAGAGCGGAGAGAAGCGCCGGTTGACGGGTCCTCAGGCCCCGGCGGTTTGTGACACCCACCCGGCGGTTTCACCCGACGGCAATTGGATCGTCTTCCGCCGCATGACTGCCTTGTTCAACGGGGAAATTTACAGGCTTCCGCTTGGAAAAGGCCTGACCGCCGCGGGGGAGCCGCAGCGGCTCACGGTGCCCACACTGGATGCGGAATTCCCCGCATGGATGCCCGGCAGCCAGGAAATCCTCTTTTCCGCCAGAGGAAGTCTTTGGAGGCTGAATGTGGCCGGAGAGAAACCCGGGGAGAGCCAGCCAACCAGGTTGCCTTTCGTAGGCGAGGACGGGATCATGCCGGTGGTCTCGCGGCCCCAGCCGGGTCGACCGGCTCGTTTGGTTTACGTGCGCCATTTCATGGACGACAATCTCTGGCGCCTCTCGGTCTCGGCCCCTGGAAAGACCGCCACCTCGCCGCCGACAGTGGCGGTCGCCTCCTCGAGGTCGGATGGCATGCCCCAGCTATCACCCGACGGGCGCCGCGTGGCGTTTACCTCGGATCGTTCGGGAGATTGGGAAATCTGGCTGACCGATTTGGACGGATCGAACGCGGTCCAACTGACATCAATGGGCGCACGCGCCACCGGCTACCCGCACTGGTCTCCCGACGGCCAACACATTGCGTTTCACTCCAATCTCGATGGGCAGCCGGACGTCTTTGTGGTCGCCGCCAATGGCGGCAAGGCTCGAAATCTCACCTCGAACCCGGCCCCCGATGCGTTTCCCAGCTTCTCCCGCGACGGGAAATGGCTTTACTTCAATTCCGCCCGCACGGGAGAGTTCGTGATCTGGAAGGTGCCGTCATCCGGTGGCAACGCCGTTAAGGTGATCACCGGAGTAGCTCCCCAAGAGTCGCCGGATGGGGCGTTCCTCTACTACGTGGAAACTGTGGACAAGCCCAGCCCCTTGCTGCGCGTGCCTATCTCCGGCGGCGCTCCGGTCAAGGTCCTCGACGGCGTCGTGCTAGCGAACTTCGTGGTGCTCCAGGGCGGCATTTACTATATCGACCGGCCATCGGGTGATTCAGGCGTCCATTATCTGGAAATGCCGACCGGTGAGACGCGGCTTCAGTATTTCGACTTCAGGACGCGCAGATCCACGACCGTAGCTCTTAACTTGGGTCAAGTGGACGTACCGATCACAGCCTCTCAGGACGGGCGTCTGATTCTCTATCCTCGGATGGACTCTTCCATCATCGATCTGATGGTAGTGGAAAACTTCCGCTGAGCCTTCGCAGGCAGGAACCGACGCGCCTGCTACACTAGATAGTGATGTCCAACGTTCGCCGGTTGCGCGGGCTGCTGCTCACAGCCATTGCTATCACCGCTCTGGCCACCACCGGCGTCTACGTGGTCCGGCAAAGGCGGGCCGCGCAGACCGCGCCCGCCCCGCTGCAGCGCATCCCGTCCACCGTGAACCAAGCCGCTCAGGGATTCTCCATCTCCCGCACCGAAGAGGGCCGGACCCTGTTCAAAGCTACGGCCAAGAAAGCCGTGGACTACAAGGAGACCGGAAAGTCGGAGCTGGAACAGGTTGAGATCATCATCTACGGGACCACCGGCGACCGCGCCGATCGCATCTCCAGCAGCAAGTGCGAATACGATTCCAAAAAAGGCTTGATCTACAGCGAAGGCGACGTCGCGATCGAGCTGGCCAGCCTTCCGGGTCAGGTGCCGGTGCCGGAGTCGGCCCGTTCGGCCACCGGGGGTCCGATGTCGGTGCGCACTTCGGGGCTGCTCTTTGACCAGAACAAGGGCGTGGCGACGACCTCGCGAGATCTGGATTTCCGGTTTAACCGCGGCAAAGGGCATGCCCGCGGCGCGATTCTCGATTCCTTGAAGCAGACCCTGGTGCTGCAGGCCGACGTGGTTTTGACCGTGGAACGCGACTCGCCTGAAGACCAGGTGGAGATTCGCGCGGCCGAACTGCGCTACGACCAGCGCCAGTTCCAGGTGCAACTGACCCGCGTGGAGTTCCGCCGCCAGGACCAGTTCATCGCCGCCGACGAAGCGGTGCTCTACCTCGATGAAAAGAGTCAGGCCAAGAACGCGGTGCTAAAGGGCAACGTTCGCGGGCGCGACGTTTCCAGCGGACGGATCAGCGATTTCAAAGCCGGGAACCTGGAACTGTTTTTCGCCGCCGGGCAGCAGGTGCAATCGGCGGTGGTCAGCGGCAAGGTCCAGGTGGATTCACGCTCGGAGAACAGCCGGACCGAGATTCACGCTGGACGTTTGGAAATGGCCTTCACCGGCGCACGCAGCGACTTGCACCAGGCCCAGTGGAAGGAAGCGGTCCGGATGGTCTTTCATCCGCCGCCGCAACAAACGCGCGGTCAGATGAAGACGGTGACCAGCGAGCATATCGAGATGGTGATGAAACCAGGCGGGTCAGATCTCGAAGCCGCCCGCACCGTGACTCCCGGCCGCGTGGAGATCACCGGCGGCGGGCAACCCGGCCGTTTCATGACCGCGGGCACGTTCTGGATCGGGTTTGGGGCGAAGAGCCAGGCCCGCCAGCTCAGCGCCGACGGCCAAGTCCGTACCGAAAGCCAGGCGCCCAATAACCAACCGTCGCGAGTGACCACCAGCGATCGCCTGGTGGCTTACTTCTCCGAATCCACGCAGCAGACCGAGAGCGTGGAGCAGACCGGCAACTTCCGCTATGAGGAAGGTCAGCGGCAGGCCGGGTTCCACGGCTTCCATCATGCGAACGGCGTGCGTTTCCATCTGGAGAG
>CAYPHP010000215.1:4091-6657 GCA_964410045.1 uncultured Acidobacteriota bacterium
CAGCGGCAGGCTCGCGGTGAAAAGGCTTTTTATCACACCGACTCCGGGCTCACCGAGCTGACCGGTTCGGCGGGCCGCGATCCGCAAGTGTGGGAGCCATCCGGACGAGTGACCGCGCGCAAGATCACGCTCAACGAGAAAACCAACGAAGCGTTCGCCGAGCAGAATGTCCGCGCCACGCAAGTCCCCCAGCCCGGCGACAAACCGAACGCGTTACTGGCCAAGTCGGACGCCGCCAAGGGCGACCCGGTGAATGCGGTCGCCGACCGCCTGCGTTGGGACCGTCGCTCCGGAGTCACGCGCTATGAGGGCGGTCCAAGCGGTCGCACGCGGCTCTGGCAGGGACAGAACGTTGTGGAAGCCAAAGTGGTGGAAATGGATCGTTCCGGCCGCTGCCTGACCGCCACCGGCGAGGTCTTCTCGTTCCTGGTGGAAGAAGGCAAGGAGCCTCTGCGGGTGAACGCCGAGCGCTTGACCTACGCCGACGAAGACCGGCACGCCCGCTACGAACGCAATGTAATCATGCGGACCCAGGACATGGTGGTGACGGCGGCGGCCGTCGACGTCTGGCTGCTGCCCGCGGACCAGGTGAAGGAGGGACAGTCGCGTCTGGATCGCGCAGTGGCCACCGGCAACGTGCGGCTCGACCAGCCGCGGCGTCCCGCCGCCGGCGGAAAACCGGCGGTCCCGGCACGGCGCGGTCAGGCGGAACGTGCCGATTATTTCGCCGCTAAAGACACCATCGTCCTCAGCGGCGGCAAGCCGATCGTGACCGACGAAGTGCGTGGCTCCACCACGGGCCGTGAATTGACTTACCACATAGCGGATGATAGGATCACCGTGGTTGGTGACGATAACGTGCGCACCCTCACCGAACACCGCGTGACCAAGAAGTCTCGGTAAGACGGGAGGCCCTCACGCTCCGCACCGAAGATCTCAAGAAGTGTTACGGCGGGCGATGCGTCGTAGACGACGTAAGCCTGGAGGTAGCCCGGGGCGAAGTGGTCGGGCTGCTGGGTCCCAACGGCGCCGGGAAAACCACTACCTTCCACATCATTGTCGGTCTGATCGCCCCTGACAGCGGTCGGGTGTTGCTGGACCGCGAAGAGATCACCAACCTGCCGATGTATCAGCGAGCCCGCTCCGGGGTCAGCTACCTTCCCCAGGAGCCTTCGATCTTCCGTAAGCTCACGGTAGAAGAGAACTTAGTCGCCATCCTGGAGACCCTGCCCCTGACTCCAGACGAGCGCCGGCGGCGACTGGAAGAGTTGCTGGAGCAGTTTGGCCTGGAAGGCGTGCGCCGGAGCGCGGGCTACATGCTCTCGGGCGGCGAGCGTCGCCGCGTGGAGATCGCGCGATCCCTGGCCATTTCCCCCGGCTTCATCCTGCTGGACGAGCCCTTCTCCGGGATCGATCCGCTGGCGGTGCTGGACATCCAGAAGATTATTGGCGGGCTGAAGCGCGCCGGCATTGGCATTCTAGTTACTGACCACAACGTGCGGGAGACACTGATGGTCACCGACCGGGCCTACATCATCAATAACGGCACGATCTTCCGGACCGGCAGTCCGGAGAAACTGGGCAACGATCCGGAAGTCCGGAGGGTGTACCTCGGGGAGAGTTTTTCGCTCCCGTCGTGGACGTGAGATGGATGCAAACGAGCCGTCGTTCCGAAGTAAACTGGACGTTTAGATGCATCAGCGGATCAACCTCAACCTCCGGGTAAGCCAGAAGCAGATCCTCACCCCTGGGCTCGTGCAAATGGTCAGCGTCTTGGCGCTGAACAAGCTGGAACTGCGCGACATGATCACCCAGGAAGTGGTGGAAAACCCGCTGCTGGAGGAGATTGCCGAAGGCGAGGATGGCGACGGCCTAGTGTCGGTGGAGGACATGGCGGCAATGGAGGCCCAGGCCGGGCAGTCCTCCGACCACGAGATCCTCGAAGCCCAGAGCGAAACCCGCGCCGAGGCCCCGGCCCCCGATCGGGATGGTTTTGAAGACTACGAGACCCATCCCGCCGAAGCGCCCACCCTGCGCTCGGCGACGCCGGAAACCGAGAGCCTGGAGCCGGTCCGGGAGAAGGATTCGTTCGAGGAGATCGACTTCGGAGCGTTCTTTGACGAGTACCTCGACCCCGGCTATCGCAGTCCGGCGGTGGAGGACGTGGAAAAGCCGTCGTTCGAGAACTTCCTGGCCACGCCCACCAACCTTACCGACCACTTGCTCTGGCAGTTGAGCCTGACCGGGGCCAGCGAGAAAGTGAAGACGGCGGCCGAGGCCATCATCGGGAACCTGGACGAGGACGGTTTTCTCCGCCGCGCCACGCCGGAGGGCGCCGTGGTCCCGATGTCGCTGGAGGACGTGGCGGAAAATACGGGATGCGCCCTGGCCGACCTGGAAGAGGGCCTGAGCCTAGTCCAGCAGTTTGATCCCATCGGCGTGGCCGCGCGCGACCTGCGGGAATGCCTGCTGGCGCAGTTGCGCAGCATCGGCATGGAAGGCAGCACCGTGTGGCAGGTGGTTTTCGATTACCTGCCCCAGGTCCAGAACCGCCAGATCAAGGACA
>CAYPHP010000216.1:0-6633 GCA_964410045.1 uncultured Acidobacteriota bacterium
AGTGCCACTCCTTGGCGATGGGGGCCATGGCGTCGTGCAGCACGCCGTCGATGCGGTACTTGATCACCACTTCGGCGTCGCGCGTCTCGATGTGAATGTCACTGGCCCGGCGCTCGAGCGCGGTGAAGATGGTGGTGTCCACCAGGCGGATCACCGGACTGATGTCGCTGTCCTGGGTCAGCTTCTCGATCGAGATGGTTTCGTCCTGGCCCTCTTCCTCGCGGATCACGTCAAGCGTGAAGCCCTCGGTGGCCTCTTCCAGCACGCGTTGCGACTGCTCGGTCTTCTTCAGCAGCTCGTTGATCTGGCTGAGCGTGGCCACGTGCAGGCGCAGACGCTTGTTCAAGAGCAGGCTGACCTCGTCCACCATCAGCAACTGGCTGGGATCGGAGATGGCGATTTCCAGCGTCGATTCGTAGCCGCGAAGGGGAACGAAGTGGTATCGGAACATCAGGTCCACGGGGATGGATCGCAGCAGGTCGTGGTCAATCGAGTGCTCACGGAGATTGACGAAGGGATAGCGATAGCGCTCGGCGAGTTCGCGGGCCCGCGCCTCTTCCTGGGCAGCGTCCACGGCGACCGCTGCGCTGGTCCCGTTCTTCCCGTTCTTCACTTTCTCGGCCATACACACCTATTCCGTTGGTTCTAAAGTGTATGACGGGTCTGGGGGACCGGGCGTTGAGGGGTGTTTTCACGCCGTTGCCACGCCCATTCGTAGGGGGGCTCGGCGCGGGTCTCACGCCCAAGCCCCCCGCCGTTTGGAAGGATTAAGGGTCAGCGCCGCTCAGTTTCCGATCCGGAACGGCCCAATCCAAGCGGCTTCTACGTCGGGGACGATCATGATTGCCTCTGCAAACCGGCCGGTGCCGACCGTTGACGTCATGTTAACGGCTGAGCAGACGGCCGGTGTGGAAGGGATGATCATGAGAGGGTCGGCGCGGTTACGCATTACCGACCGAATCGGCGAAGACGGGTTCTGGAAAGGACTCCCTTCGGAAAGCTTAGCCCCTCCAGTTTTCGGGGCCCATAGTTCAGTCTTCAAAGGGCTTCCCGTCTTGAGCGGTGTGGCCGGGATCAAAGGCCCTCCGCCCGCCGATACGTAGGCGGTGCCGTCGCAACTGACACCGGTAAAATAAACGGAGAAATATCGAGCTATGAAGATCTGGTCTATCGGTCCGAGTATGGGTTCGAGGGTCCCTTGGTTGCTAGCCACGATCGCGACTCCGTCCGCACCGGGAAAGTCCAAGAGAACATAGCTGAACGGCGGGTTGCCATCGGGAGTTAGGCCGGCTACAAGAGGATAGCCCACCCAGGAACCGACCAAGGTCCCCGTGGAGTCATACACCTTTGGCGCCTTGGTTGCCTTGACATCTGAGCAGACCCAAGCGTTGCCGTCAAACACGATGGTTTGCCCCACGCCACACTTCTCGGGCACCTTGCCATTAGGGCCCTGAGCCGCAAGATCGAGCGAGCCTGCGACGATCACCAGCATCAGACACGCCATCATATGGAACCGCTGCTTCCGATTGGACATTGCCCCTCCTCCTTGGATTCTTCAGGGTTTTATCCCACTCATCCTAGGGGCAGTAGCAAGCAACGGCCAAACGCCATTCGACACCAAACATGCGATGGAGCGGAATGGTGTGAGTTTGGAGCTCGGCTGCTTCACGTCCGCGCGGCAGGGTTATCCAGTTTGTTTTCTGTAGCTTCTGCCTAATGCACCTTCTCCGCCAGCGAGAAGATCGGCAAGTACAGCGAGACCAGCACAATCGAGACCACGATGCTGACCACCACTAATATGGCCGGCTCGACGAGTGCAAGCATCGCCTGCATGCGCGTCTCCACGTCTTGCTCGAAGAAGTCGGCGACGCTGTTGAGCATTTGAGGCAGCGCGCCGGTGGACTCGCCCACTTCCACCATCTCCACGGCCAGGTCCGGCATCACCTTGGTGGCGGCCAGACCCGACGATAGCGAGCGCCCTTCCCGCACCGCCTTGACGGCCAGGTCCATGGAGTTGCGGATCAGGTGCGAGGTAAAGGAATCGCGCACCGTTTCGAGGGCGTTTACCAGCGGGATGCCGCCCGTCAGCAGCGTGGCCAGCATGCGGGCGAACTGGGCCACCTGGTATTTCTGCCAGATTTCGCCGGCCAGCGGCGTGTTCAGCTTGATCTTGTCCATGGTTTCCGCGCCGGCCTTGGAGCGGGACCACATCAGCACTCCACCCACCACTGCCGCGATCCCCAGCAGCATGAACGGCATGTAATGGCGAACGGCCACCCCGAAGGCCAGCATCACCTGGGTGATCGGCGGCAGTTCGGCGTCCAGGCTCGCGTACAGGTCGGCGAAGCTGGGGATCACGTAGCTGGTAAGGAAAGTGATCAGCGCGGTCACCAGCGACAGCAGGATCGTCGGGTAGATCAGCGAGACCAGGATCTTCTTGCGGACGGCCAGCGCGGTCCGCTGATAGCCGATGTAGCGCTCCAGCACCTCTTCCAGGCTTCCGCTTTTCTCGCCGGCCATCACCGAGGTCACGTAGATTTTGGGGAAAACGCCTTGCTGTGCGAACGCTTCAGAAAGCATCGTGCCGGTGCGGACGCGGTCGCGCACTTCCATGATGTGGACCCGCAGTTCCGGCTTGGCCACACGGTTTGAGAGCAGGTCCAGAGCTTTCAGGATCGGCAGGCCGGCCCGGACCAGGGTCACAAACTGCTGATTGAAGATCAGGAACTGGTCGAGAGGGATCTTCTTGCGGGAGGTTCCGGTGACGCCGCGACGCAGCGCCGCGCTGAGCACGCCCCGCGGACGCACCGAGTACAGCAGCACGCCCTGCTGGGCGTAACGCTCACGGACTTCAGCCTCGGAGGCCGCTTGCTCGACTTGCTCGAGGATCTGGCCCTTCTCGTCGGCGTACCGGCAGAGGTATTCCATGTGGCTACAAGTCTATGACGGTGTGAGGCTTCCTACCGTTGGCCTGTTCGTTCATCAATCACCTCGACCCCCGGAGGAACGGTGAACCGGAACAGCGCCTGGTCCAGGCGCGGGTTGGGCTCCTCGCCGAAGAAGCGGAACTCGCTCTTCGTGCCGGAAGTCTCGAGGATCACCAGGCGGCGGATGCGGTATTGCTGATCGATCTCCAGGTACATT
Organism: uncultured Acidobacteriota bacterium; assembly: GCA_964410045.1. GTDB lineage: Bacteria > Acidobacteriota > Terriglobia > JAJPHL01 > JAJPHL01 > CAYPHP01. Next base: position 3,145 of record CAYPHP010000216.1, read on the forward strand.
TCCTTGAAGCGCTCGTCTTTCGACTTGGGAAGCAGGTGCAGGACAGGATTGCCGGGATCGAGCGGAGCCATGTCGGTGGCGATGGCCACGTGGCGGAAGCTGCGTTTCAGGTTCAGCCTGCCCAGCAGAAAGCGCAGGGGTGTGCGCACGTCGTCGCTCTCGGCCGCAGGCATACGGGTCACCTGGCGGTCGGCGGGAACGTAGAAGTAGACGTTTTTGCCGTCGGAAACAAACAGCTTCACTTCCGGACGCGAGTACTCCCAACGCATCCGGCCGGGCTTCCTCAGATAAACCACGCCGGCTTCCTCGCGCGGCGTGGCGCGCTCGTCCTCGCGATACAACTGCGTGAAGTTGGACTTCAGCGTGTCCAGACGGTTGTAACGCGTCTCTACGGCGCGGATGAGCTGGTCGAGAGGGATTTGCAGCGCCAGCAGAAGGAGCAGGCTCATGCCAGGGCCACGCGGGGCACGTCAGTCTGGCTGAAGTCGTTGCCTTTGAAGAGCAAGGGTTCACCGGAAGTCATGGCTAAAGCGTAGGAACAGCAATCAGTGATGTTCAGTCGCGCCGGGTGACGGCCCTTACCGTAGTTGCGGTAGGCATCGTGTGCAATTTTGCTCTGCTCTCTGTCGAACGACGTGACGGTCAACCCTAGATGCTGCACAAGGCGGTCCAATTCCTCGGCACCGGCCGGTCCCACCCGCCACTCCATGACAACATGTGCCTCCAAGAGTGTCACTGCCGAAATCAGGCGGGTCTGGTCCGCTTCAATCGCCGTCATGAAGGACGCCGCCTCTGGCTCCGCCAGGATGACGGCTATGAGGGCTGAAGTATCCACGACCACGGGCGTCAGTTCTCCGGCAGACCATGCTCGTCATAACCCAGAATCTCGTCGGGCGTGCGATCATCGAGGACGGGTAATGCTGCGACGCGGCGCTGGATCTCCAATATCTTTTCCCGGAAGCTCCCTTTGCGGACTTGCTGGCGATTCATGCGTTCTCGCAGGGACACGGTAACCGCCTCGGTGATGGACTCCCCCGTACGCTTGGCCAGCGTTCGCGCCAGTCGCTCGGTCTCCGGATTTTTGATGCTGAGGGCCACAGATCTGCCTTTCTACCTAATTCTATGCGTTCTACCTATAACCAGTCAAGATATGATCTTTCAATAGCTTATGGAGCCATCGCTCACAAAACGCGCGTTACGCCTGGAGGTCTTCACCGTATCCTGGAACGTGCTGGAGGCGGTGGTGGCGATCGCGGCGGGCGTGATCGCCGGAAGTATCGCGTTGGTGGGCTTCGGTCTGGACAGCGTGATGGAGAGCGCGTCGGCAGTGATCCTGCTGTGGCGGCTGCGGCAGACGGGCGAGGCTGAGGAACATGCCGAGCGCCGCGCGGTGCGATTGGTGGGAGTCAGCTTCTTCGTTCTCGCCGCGTACGTGGCCTGGGAGGCCGCGTCCTCACTGATTCAGAAGGAGCAGCCGCAGACCAGCGTGGTGGGGATGATCCTGGCGGCAGCTTCGTTGATCGTCATGCCGACGCTGGGACGGGCCAAAGCGCGTCTGGCGAAAGAAATGGGCAGCCGCGCGCTGGCCGCCGACAGTCAGGAGACGATGGCCTGCGCTTATCTCTCCGCGACTCTGCTCGGCGGCTTGCTGGCCAATGCCCTGTTCGGCTGGTGGTGGGCCGATCCGGTGGCTGCGCTGGGTATCGTCGTATTTCTGGTCCGCGAGGGTTGGGAAGCCTTCGAAGAGGATTGAAGTACAATCAGGCCCGTGGATCTCGACCAGCTCCGCGTCTTCCTGGAGATCATCCGGCTGGGAAGCTTCTCACGCGCCGCGGAGAGTTGCTTCCGGTCGCAGCCCGCAGTCAGCGCGCAGATCCGCCAGCTTGAGGAAGAGATCGGTGTCCGCCTGTTCGACCGGGTGGCCAGCCGGGTGGCGCTGACCGCGTCGGGGCGCGTCTTCGCCGAGTACGCCCGCCAGATCCTGGAACTGCGGCGACGCGCGCTGGAAGAAATCGGCGACATGGCCCAGCAGCCTCGCGGCGAACTGGTGATCGGGGCCAACGAGGCCACCTGCCTGTACATCCTTCCGCACGTGTTTGCCGAGTTCAAGCGGCTGTACCCGGCGGTGCAGGTGAACGTGCTGCGGCTTAGCGGCGCTGCCACCGTGCAGCGAGTGCTCGACAACGCCGTGGATTTCGGAGTGGTCCAGTTGCCGGTGCAGGATCGCCGCCTGGTCCGCGCCACCATCCATCGCGACGAGATCGGGCTGCTGGTGCCCGTTGCACATCCCCTGGCTTCCTGCAAGGAAGTCAGCCCCGAGCAACTGGTCCCCTACCCGCTGCTGCTCCCGAAGTCCGGGCGGACGCGTTCCGCGCTCGAGGAATTCCTGGCGCCGGTGATCGACGACATCACCATCTCCATGGAGCTCGAATCGAGCGAGATGATCAAGCGCTTTGCGCTGGCCGGATTGGGAATCACGTTTTTAGCTGCGGCGTACGCTCGTCCGGAGGTGGAAGCCGGACAACTCAAGATCGTGCCCCTGCGCGGCGGGATGGCCATGCACCTGGGCCTGATTTACCGTAAGGACAAGGCGTTGTCTCGCGCCGCTCTCGCTTTCATCGAGGTGGCCGCCAAAGGAGGCCTTTCATGATGCCTGCCCTTCTGCTGTTCTTGCTGTTGGCTGATCCCGCACAGGAGGTCCGCACAGTGCTGGCCGCCCAGGTGGCGAGTTGGAACAAGGGTGACCTTGCCGGATTTCTGGAGCCATACCGGCACAGCGAAGACCTCACCTTCTTCTCCGGCGGGACGGTGACGAAGGGATTTGCGGCCATCGAGAAGCGCTATCAGACTCGCTACGGCAACTCCACGGCGACCATGGGTCAATTGCGATTCGAAGAGATTGAAGTTCAGATCGCGGGGTCGGACGCGGCTTTCGTCCGCGGACGCTATCGCCTGCAAATGAAGGATTCCTCGCCGACCGGGCTGTTCACGCTCTTGCTTCGGAAGAGCCGCGGACGGTGGGAGATCGTCCACGATCATACCAGCCAGTAAGGGCGGGCCTCCCTTCCGAAAGTCAAAACCTGGAATCCACGGATTCCACGGATCGGAGAATCCGTGTTATCCGTGTAATCCGTGGATCCCTCCGGATCGGGCTATCCGAACTGCCTCCTGCATGGGCTAGCCCGTAGGGGCGGGCAAATCCGGCAACTCGATCTGCACCGTGGTTCCCTGCCCGGGCTGCGAATCGACGCGGAAGGTGCAATCCGATCCGTAGAGGACCTTCATGCGTTCGAGCACGTTGCTCAGGCCGACGCCCTCGTCGTAAAGATCGTCCTTGCGCTCCGGCGGGATTCCCACGCCATTATCGCGGACCTCCAGCATCACGCGCCCGTTGTCGCGCCGCCCGGAGATATGCACCGAGCCTCCCTCGATCTTGGGACTGATGCCGTGCTTGATGCTGTTTTCCACCAGCGGCTGTAACAGCATGCT
>CAYPHP010000217.1:0-809 GCA_964410045.1 uncultured Acidobacteriota bacterium
GGGACTGGCGCGGGAAGACGCTCGCGAATGTCCGCCGGATCGTGCACCAGGCCGACCCGGAGATCGTCGAAGAGTGGAAGTGGGCCAAGCCGAAATCGCCGGGGACTCCGGTATGGTCCCACGCCGGCATCGTCTCCACGGGTGAGACCTACAAGAACGTCGTCAAGATGACCTTCCCCAAAGGCGCCGCGTTGAAGGACCCTGCCGGTCTCTTCAACTCCAGCCTCGAGGGGAATGCCAGGCGCGCCATCGACATCCGCGAAGGCGAGCAAATCGATGAGGCGGCCTTGAAGGATCTCATCCGCGCTGCCGTGGCCCTCAATCTCCAGGGCAAGCCGAAGACTCGACAAGGCGGGCTGGTCCGGTCTCAGTGACCTCTGTGCCTCGGTGGCTAAATCCGCTCCCCGCGTTTGACAGAATCCGCTACTCTACGTTAGACTTATCAGATTCGAAACTAGTAGGAAAGGTGTCTGACGGAATGACAACGTATATCCCCTCCCAGGGCGGGGAGCGCAAATGGATGTTGCTGGACGCCGACGGCCAGGTGTTGGGCCGGGTGGCGGCGCAGGCGGCGCGCCTGTTGATGGGAAAGCACAAGCCCACTTATACAACCTTTTTGGACGCTGGCGACCACGTGATCGTGGTGAACGCCAAGAAGATCCGGCTGACCGGACAAAAGCTGGAGAAGAAGGTTTACCGGCATCATACCGGGTTTCCCGGCGGGCTGGTGGAGCGTGGAGCGGCGGAGATGAAGAAGACCCGCCCCGACCAGATGATCCGCCGCGCGGTGGAAGGCATGCTGCCGAAGA
>CAYPHP010000217.1:819-6629 GCA_964410045.1 uncultured Acidobacteriota bacterium
TTGGGTAAAGCGATGGCCCGCAAGCTGAAGATCTATTTGGATGACAAGCATCCTCATAGCAGCCAGCAACCCGCGGCCGCCCCGGCGTTCGTCGTCGGGAATAAGTAGATCAGGAACAGGAAGAGGAGCAATGGCAGAAGAACTGGAACAGCAGCCGGCGGCGACAACGAGCGCAGCCCCGAGTGTAGCGCCGAGTGACGCGCCAGCCTCGATGTTGAACCCCAACTTTGTCCGCGCCTATGGCACGGGACGGCGGAAAGAAAGCGTGGCCCGGGTTTTCCTGGCGCCGGGCAATGGCAAGATCACAATCAACGGACGCGAGTTTGCAGAATTCTTTCCCATGACCACCTTGCAGAAGGTGGTCACCCAACCGCTGGTGGCCAGCGAGACCCAGGCGGTGCTGGATGTCCGCGTGACGGTGCGGGGCGGCGGTCTGCAAGGGCAGGCCGGTGCGGTTCGCCTGGGGATCTCCCGGGCCTTGCTGGAGTACAACATCGAATTGCGCAAGCGGCTCAAGAAGCTGGGAATGCTCACCCGCGATTCCCGGGTCCACGAGCGCAAGAAGTACGGGCAAAAGGGCGCGCGCAAGCGCTTCCAGTTCTCGAAGCGTTAAACGGTGCAAGTGGGGGGCATGGGCCCCCTGTGTTCAGGCTGTGGGTTTGGGTCTTCGATAAGGCCTCAGGGGCGCCCCAATCCTTCTCCTCCCTGCGAGAGGAGGAGAATCTAAATCCGGCAGATCGGCTGGAGCGATCAGGCTGGATTGCAATCTTCCCGCCGAAGGCGTGGAAAAAGGAGGTTGTTTGCCGTCTATCACCATGAAGGAGCTGCTCGAAGCAGGAGTCCACTTCGGGCACCAAACCAAGCGCTGGAACCCTAAGATGAAGGAGAACATCTTCGGGGAGCGCAACGGGATCTACATTATTGATCTGCAGAAGACCCTGAAGATGTTCAAGGAGGCCGCCAAGTTCGTGGCCAACTTGACCGCGGAAGGCAAGACCGTTCTGTTCGTCGGCACCAAGCGCCAGGCCCAGGAAGCCGTTTCCGAGGAAGCGCAACGCTGCACCATGTATTGGGTGAACCAGCGCTGGCTGGGCGGACTACTCACGAATTTCACCACCATCCAAAAGTCCATCAAACGGTTGAAAGAGATTGAGGCCATGTCCCAGGACGGCCGTTACGAGCTGCTCCCCAAGAAGGAAGTGATCAAGCTGGAGCGCGAGCGCACACACCTGGAACAGAACCTGTCCGGCATCAAAGACATGAACGGACTGCCCGACGCCCTGTTCGTGATTGATTCGCACAAGGAGCAGATCGCCGTCCGCGAGGCCCGCAAATTGGGCATCCCGGTGGTGGCCATTGTGGACACCAATTGCGATCCCGGCGAAGTGGATCACGTGATCCCGGGCAACGACGACGCCTTGCGGGCCATCCGCCTGTTCACGTCGAAGATCGCGGACGCTTGTCTGGAAGGCAAGGGTCTGGCCGAGCGCACCGCGCAGGAAACCGAGAAGTCCGAGGAAGAGGAGACGGATTACTCGATGGCCGAGTTCGGGACGTTTGCGTCGGCGCTGCCGCCGGATGTGGTCGCGGCCAAGGAAGAGGAAGCGGAGCCGGAAGGCCACGAGCGGAAGGGCCCGTCACCGGAGCTCGGAAAGGCCGAGCCCGAAAAGCGCTCGGCGGCCGCTGAACCCGAGAAGCAACCCGTCTGAATTCATCCAGAGAAGACTGAAGGCATCATGACCAGCGAAGTGCGCGTAAGCGCTCAACAAGTAAAAGAACTGCGCGACAAGACCGGCGCTCCGATGATGGATTGCAAGAGCGCGCTGACCGAAGCCGGCGGGGACTTGGCTGCGGCCGAGGTGGTCCTGCGCAAGCGGGGCATCGCCACGGCTCAGAAGAAAGCCGGCCGTGCCGCCCAGGAGGGTCTGGTGGCCGCGCTGGTGCGCCCCGATTCCTCGGTGGCGGCGCTGGTGGAGGTCAACTGCGAGAGCGATTTCGTAGCCCGCACCGAAGACTTCCAGGAACTGCTGTCGCAGACCGCGGAACTGGTGGCGGGGAACAACCCGGCCAGCGTCGAGGCCCTGATGGGGTTGGCTTACCCGGGAGGCGGATCGCTGCATGACGCGGTCGGCGCGAAGGTGGGCAAGCTCGGCGAGAACATCGTGGTCCGCCGCTTCGCCCGCTTCGAGCGCGACGGCAACGGCTGCATCGGGTCCTACCTGCACCACGGCAAGATCGGTGTGCTGGTGGAAGTGTCGAGCGACAAGCCTGCGAGTGACGCGCTGCGCGAAGCCGCCAAGGACTTGGCCATGCACGTGGCCGCCAGCGATCCGCGTTTCGTCCGCCGCGAGGAAGTCGATCAGGCCACCCTGGCACAGGAGCGCGACATTCAGAAGACGCGCGCCCTGGCCGAAGGCAAGCCGGAAAAGATCGTGGAGAAAATCGTGGAAGGCCGCTTGGGCAAGTTCTACGAGGAGATTTGCCTCTTGGAACAGCCTTTCATTCGTGATACGAACATTAGCGTGGGGCAATGGCTGGCTTCCCAGTCGGCCCAGACCGGCACGGTGAACGTCAAGCGTTTCGTGCGCTACAAGGTCGGCGAGGGAGTCACCGCCTAACGTTGTCGGAAAGACAAAAGGCAAGGCGCAAAATGCAAAAGGACGGAAAGTCAAAAGTCGGAACCTCCGTACTTCTGACCTTTTGTCCTTTTGCCTTTTGCGCTTTGACTTTTGACTTTCCGAGGTGTTCCGAGTGACGCCCGCCTACAAACGCGTCCTGATCAAGCTCAGCGGCGAAGTCATGGCTGGGCCGCAACGCTTCGGGCTGGACCCGCAGCGGGTCCAGGAAATCGCCGTCGAGTTGGACGACATTCATCGCCTGGGCGTGGAAGTAGCCATCGTCATCGGCGGCGGCAACTTCTTCCGCGGCGTCACTTCCGAAAACCAGATTGATCGCGTGCAGGCCGATCACATGGGCATGCTGGCCACGGTGATCAACGCCCTGGCTTTGCAGGACGCCCTGGAGAAGTGCGGCTGCTTCACCCGGGTGATGACCGCGGTGGAAATGAACCGCGTGGCCGAGCCGTTCATCCGCCGCCGGGCCATTCGCCATCTGGAAAAAGGCCGCGTGGTGCTGTTCGCCGCGGGTACCGGCAGTCCTTACTTCTCCACCGACACCGCCGCCGCGCTGCGGGCCATGGAAGTGAAGGCCGACGTAATCATGAAGGCCACCAAGGTCGACGGCATCTACGACGCTGATCCGGTGAAGGTCAAGGACGCTCACAAGTTCAGCGAGATCGGCTACCTGGAAGTACTCTCGCGCGACCTGGGAGTGATGGATTTCACGGCCATCTCCATGTGCCGGGACCACAACATGCCCATCGTGATTTTCAACATCAACGTGCGCGGCAACATGCGCCGCATCGTGCTCGGCGAAAAGATCGGCTCCCTGGTGAGCCAATTGCAGACCACCACTCCTTAGCTCAGGTGAGACCGCAAGTGAGGCAAAGCCCATGCCACTAGCCGTACAAGACCCTCAAGTAAAGGAAATCATCGCCGGCGCGCGGAAGCGCATGGAAAAGGCTTGCGAAGACCTTCGCGGCGAGCTGTCGGCCATGCGTACCGGCCGCGCTTCCATCAACCTGCTCGACCACGTCAAGGTGGATTACTACGGGACGCCTACGCCGGTGAACCAGTTGGCCAGCCTGTCGGTGCCCGAGGCCACGCTGCTGCAGGTCCAGCCCTGGGACGTTTCGCAGATCGGGGCGATCGAGAAAGCCATCCGCGCTTCGGACCTGGGTCTGAATCCCATGAACGACGGCAAGCTGATCCGCGTGCCCATCCCGGCGCTGACCGAAGAGCGGCGCAAGGAAATGGTCAAGCATCTGCATCACGTGGTGGAGAACCACCGCGTGGCCGTCCGCAACATCCGCCGCGACGCGAATGATGCGGTCAAGAAGCTGCTGAAGGACAAGAAGATCAGCGAAGACGAAGACCATCGCGCCCTCGACGAAGTTCAGAAAATGACCGACGACTTCATCAAGAAGGTCGACGAGCAGGGCAAGACCAAGGAAAACGATATCCTGAAGGTGTAGGCGTTCTAGCCACAGAGGCACAGAGGGCACAGAGCCGGAGGGAGCCGGAGGGACAGCCTGACCTTCTCCGTCATTTCCTGTCGCACGCTGACATGTTTTCCCTCTTCGCCGAGCGCCGCATCGTCGACAACCAAGTCTTCCTGCTCGGCTTGGACCACTTCTACCGCACCGCCATGAAGGGTCACGAGCGCGGCGAACTGCTCGCCTGCGCGCGTACCGTGGCTGGGCAGCTTCGCATTCCGCCCGCCGATGTCCCGATCGAAGGCTACTACTGCGAAGAGAAGGAGCTTATCGAGTACTTTACGCTGATGCGCGTCCTCCAGGGCGCGCCGGACAGCCTGGTCCCGGAAGTCCGGGGCCTGCGCGAGTATCAGCGGCTCCGGAAGGTCACCAGCGCGCCGTTGTTCGGACTCGCCCAGGAAACCGGCCATCTCCTCCCGGCCGGACGAGATGCCTTGGCGGAAGCGCTGCTGGCCACCGCGCCGGATTGGACCATCACGCGGCTGCTGCCTGCGGCCCAATCGGCCGCGCTCAAGATGGACGACTTCTCGCTCGTCGGGCTGGCTGCCCGGGTCCAGAACCCAGTGGTGTTGGCGGCCTTGCGCGAATCCGTGGTCCTCTATGCCATGCCGATGCCTATGTCGGCGATGGCGCCGCCTCGCTACAAGTACGTGTGGAGCGTAGACAAGGAATTGGCGGAGCAAGCGACGCGCTTCATCCGCGCCTTCAAAGATCTGTTTGGCGAAGAACTCCCTCCCGCGAAATCCTCCCAGGCCGAGCGGTACTGGCATGCCGGAGCGGAGAACGACATCTACGGACGCTGCGTCCGGATTGGCTACGATCCCCAGCAGACGCCGGGCCGGTTCTATCATTGGGCGATCCGTCACGGCCCGCAACGTGAGCTAGTCGTGGAAGAGTTCTGGCATGAGGAGATCTGGACGACAGCCCGGTTTCGCGAGTCGCTGTAGGATTCGGGAGTGAATCCGAGATTCATCCCCGCTTGGTCTGCGCCTCGGGCTCCGCGCGATTCTCACGAAACGCCTTTAGAATCAATCGTCTCCGAGGATGTTCTCCGCGCCTCGGTGCCTCTGTGGCTGAAATCGTTTTCCTTTTGACAAGATTCCACCAACCCTGTTATCCTTGTAGGGTTTGCGAGAGAGTTTCTAGCTCCCAGTAGGTACCCTCCTCGAAATCAGGGGACAACGGCCGAACGGGGCGGCTGCAGTTGAGCTTTTCCACCCAGAGGTTTTTCGAAGCGTCCGGGGGAAGATCCTCGCTTTACTTTCGTCCCGCGGTAAGAGGACGCCACTAAGGTTCGTCGCAAAAACCCGCGCAAGCGGGAAAAGCTATGGCGAGCCTGCTCCGGGAATCCGGAGTGCTGCGAACAAACGGAGCAGTACCAGCGCGGGAGCAGGGCGGTGTGCCTGCCTCCGGCAATGAGGAAGAAACGTGCCGACATTTATCCAGCTCGTGCGCATGGGACGGAAGTCCCCGAGGTACAAGACGGCCAGTCCGGCGTTACAGTCCTGCCCGCAGAAGCGCGGCGTCTGCACCCGCGTCTACACGCAAACCCCCAAGAAGCCCAATTCCGCGCTGCGGAAAGTGGCTCGGGTGCGCTTGACCAACGGGATTGAGGTCACCACCTACATTCCGGGCGTGGGGCACAACCTGCAGGAGCACTCCATCGTGCTCATCCGCGGGGGCCGCGTGAAGGACC
>CAYPHP010000218.1:0-6623 GCA_964410045.1 uncultured Acidobacteriota bacterium
AGCCCGGCGCTGGCCGAGGAGATCGTCCAGGAGGTTTTTCTGGAGCTGATTCGCGATGCCAAGCGCGCGGCGCGGCAGTACGATCCGGAACGCGGCTCGCTGGCAGCCTACCTTTACGGCATGGCCCGGCATCTGGCCATCCGCCGCCTGGAGCGCGACCGCCGCTACGTGCCCTGGCCGGATGAGGAAATCGCCGAAGGACCCGGCGGCAGCGATCCGCTGGCCGACTTGACCGCGGCGGAGCGCCAGGCGATCCTGCAGCGCGCGGTGTTGTCGCTGCCTCCGAAGTACCGCGAGGTGCTGTTGCTTTGCGATATCGAGGAAGTCAGCTACGCGGAGGCGGCCCAGATGGTGGGATGCGAGCTGGGCTCGGTGCGGTCGCGGCTGCATCGCGCGCGGGCGCTGCTGGAAGTCAAGCTGCGGGCTGCGCGACTCGAAGGGTGTACGCCATGAATTGGGTGAAGGACCTGCGGGAGATGGGAAGCGAAGGCGCGCCGGTCCACGTGGAGACCCGGCTGCGCGCGGCCTTCCGCGAGCGGGCCGCGCGACGGCGCACATTTTGGGCGCCGATCGCGGTTGCCGCATCCGTAGTGTTGGCTGTGGCGGGCTACTGGATCAGCCGGCCGGTGGAACGGGTCCTGCCGCCGCCGCTTCTTGCGGCTCGTGCCACGCCACCGCAGACGGCGTTCGCAAAGGGGCCCCGTGCTCCGGTCCGTCATTCCGCAATCCGCAATCCGCATTCCGCAATCCAGGAAGTGGCCACCGACTTCTTCCCGCTACAGTACGTGGCCGACGCCCGAGTCCTGGGCAATGGGACCGTGGTGCGGGTGAGCATGCCGCGCGCGGCGATGACCACCTTCGGGTTTCCCGTGGAAATGGAACGCCGCCAAGAGCAGATTCAAGCCGACGTCGTACTTGGCGGAGACGGCATGGCCAGAGCCATCCGGTTTGTGCAGCAAAGATCGGCAGTGGCAGTTCAATAGCCTAAAACCAAGAGAGGAACCACTATGAAGCGAATCGCGAAACTGGCCGGCGGCCTGGCGTTGCTGGCGCTCTCCTTGCACGCGCAGGACGTGCGAATGGCGTTCAGTTCGGCAAATGGGCAGACCTTTGAGTTCATGTCCGCAGGCATGGCCATGGAAGGTGCGCTGGTGAAGGGCGCGCCGTACTCGGCCGATGCCACCAACGAAAGCATCCAGACCCTGGCCGACGGAAACCGGATCGTGCGCCGCACCACCACCAAGCTCTATCGCGACAGTGAGGGCCGCACCCGCCGCGAGCAGACCCTGGAGTCGATCGGCCCCTGGGCTGCTTCCGGTCAGGCGAAGCAGATCATCATGATCAACGACCCGGTGGCCGGGGTCAGCTACACGCTGGATCCGGCTGCCAAGACCGCCCGCAAACTCCAGGTGATGAAGTGGACGTCCACGGGCGGCGAGGTTAGCGTGGGGGCGGTCGGCTCGGGAGCCGGCGGTTTTGTGGGGACGGGCGTGGCCGGCGGCAGCAGCGTGATGATCCGCAGCCGGGTCTCCGGCGACAGCAGCAACCTCAAGAAGGAAGAGTTGGGCACGCGATCCTTCGAAGGGATCGAAGCACAGGGGAACCGGGTGACCCACACGATCCCGGCGGGACAGATGGGCAACGAGCGGCCGATCGAAGTGGTCAGCGAAAGCTGGTACTCGCCGGATCTGAAGGTCACCGTGTCCAGCACGTCGCGCGATCCGCGCATGGGCGATAGCAGCTACCGCCTGAGCAACATCAATCGCGCGGAACAGCCGCGCTTCCTCTTCGAGGTCCCCTCCGACTACACCCTCCAGGAAGAGCCGTCCCGGACATTGCGGATGAAGAAAGAGATGTAAGAGCTGCGGGCAGCAGGGGGCGGGACACACCCGTCCCCTTCCCCCGCGTCCCCACTCGCGAACCTTAGCTTTTCAGAGAAAAGACAAGAAACGGGAAGGAAGGGGCCGTCAACTTTTAGTTGCTCGGCCCCAGTACGAACGCGGCATCCAACGAGGAAGAGCAGCGGGGGCACTTCTGACCGGCAACCACGCGCAGGCTGGCCTTGCGGTAAACCAGGTTCGGTTCCGCAGCCACCGTCGCTTCTACCGTACGGGTGCACAGCGCGCAATACACGCGGGCGGTGCTGATCGTCTTCTTCTTCTCGAGCACAGATACAGGCATAGAGCCTCCTTAAGCGAACAGGTTCTCGCTTTTCACTTCAGACCACATAGACGCAATCACACCGCGTCTCGTTGCAAGAAATGGGCCAAAGCTGGAACCGGAACGGGTGTTCCGGCTTAAAAAGCTGGCAGCAGTATAGTTAGCACCTTTTCAGTTGTCAAGCGGATTCTTCCGGGAGGAGTCCAGAGCAGAGAAAAAAGGGACGATTCGTGTCGATCGGTGGGTAATTCTGCGCGGTACGGGGCTAGGCGGGCTCGGCGCGGACCAGATCGGCGTAGGTCTCGCGACGCCGCATGAGCCGTAAGCTATTGCCATCCAAGAGGATCTCGGCCGGACGGGGGCGGGAATTGTAGTTGGACCCTAGCACCGACCCGTACGCCCCGACCGTCATGACCGCCAGCAGATCCCCCGGCTCGACCGCCGCGATCCGGCGGTCGCGAGCCAGGAAGTCTCCGCTCTCGCAGACCGGGCCAACCACATCCGCGACAATGGTTTGCCGACGGTTCCGGACGACCGGCACGATGTCGTGATGCGCTCCATAAAGCGCTGGCCGCAAAAGGTCATTCATTGCCGCGTCGACGATCACGAAGTTCTTGCCCTGATTGGACTTACGGTACAGGACCCGCGTCAGCAGCACCCCGGCTTCGCCCACAATCGACCGCCCCGGCTCCAGCATGACCGTGAACCCCTTCCCGCGGACCCGCGCCAGGATCGCGCGAACGTATTTGGCGGGGTCTGGACGCGCATCTCCGGGCTTGTAAGCCACCCCCAAGCCTCCGCCGAGGTCCATGTACCGGACTGCTAACCCCCCTCCGCGCAGACGCTCGGCCAGGTCGATCAGCCGGTCCAGGGCTTCGAGGAACGGCGCCACGTCGAGGATCTGCGACCCGATATGGCAGCTCACCCCCGCCATCTCGACGTAACGGAACCGGCGGGCGCGCAGGTAAATCTGTTCCGCCTCACCGATGTCGACGCCAAACTTGTGGCTTCGGAGGCCGGTCGAGATGTAGGGATGCGTGGACGCGGCCACGTCTGGATTCACGCGCACCGACGCCCGGGCCCGCCGCTTGAGCCGCGCGGCGCGCTGCTCCAGCAGGTCCAGCTCGGCTTCCGATTCCACATTGAACTTGAGGATTCCCGCGCGTAGCGCTTCGTCGATCTCCCGCGCCGTCTTGCCCACTCCTGAAAAGACCACCTTGCCGGGATCGCCGCCGGCCTCGAGGACGCGATACAGCTCGCCGCCGGACACGATGTCGAATCCTGCTCCCAGCCGCCCCAGCAGGCGCAACATCCCCAGCGTGGAATTGGCTTTCACCGAATAGCACAGCAGGTGGGGATGCTTTCCGAAGGCGCGAGCGAAGCGGTTGTATTTCGTCTCGATCACCGACCGGCTGTAGACATAGACCGGCGTACCAAACCGTTCAGCGACGCGGCGCAGCGCCGTCTGCTCGCCCCACAGTTCGCCCTTCACGTAGCGGAATCCGTCTCCCATCTGAACGCCGCCATCAAGTGTATCTTGAAGTGGGGTAGGCATTCCTGCCTGCCCTTCTCTTTCAGGGGAAATGTGGGGAATGGGGTCCAGAGCGCTTCCGCGCGCATGCCCCGCAGAGGGCGTTGTGTCGAGCCGAGGGTTGCTTGCCACATCGCGCAACGTGGTGTCGAGCGGTGCGAGGGTTGGCGGTGGCAAAAACGCTTCGTTGCCTGCGTGCCTACGGTGCGACTCCAAATGGTGGTGCAGGTGGGCGCTGTCGGTGGTCCAGCGCCCAGGCCCACTTGACCGGTCAGGACCAACTCGGGATACTGGAAAGGACTGGCGGCGGGAGGCGCTCGGAAACAGAGACCAAATGTTGCGAATGGCGGCGTTCAGGCTGTCCCTCATTTCCCCCTCTCGATGCGCGCTTCGTACTACTCTCCGGTTCTGGGCCGGTCCTGCGCTCGTGCTCGCTCTTATCCTGCTCGCTGGATGCCGTGAGCGAGAATGGGACTATCGAGTAATCAACTCCGTTTTTCCTGTTGATGCCACTCATGCATGGGCAGGAGGGCGGAAGGGGTTTTCGTGACCCAAGATGGTGGGGCGTCTTGGAGGCGCATTTCCTCTGCGGTGGATACCGAGAACACGTCGTTTCTCTTCAAAATGGTGGCTGGACAGGTACTGTACGGTACACACAATCACGTCATCACCCGACAAGCTAATGGGATCACTGTCCTTGATGTTCGCGGTACACTGATCGATCACCGCGCTTTGCCCTCGCCCTTCTGGTTCCGACTCCGAGATATTGCATTTCTCGATGAGAACAACGCATGGGCTTTTGGCAAAGAGGATACCTCAGACCACGATATTTACTTTACAAGTGACGGTGGCAAGACGTGGTCGAAGGCTCCAGTAGGAGCTTCGATCGAAGAGATTTTCGCCGTGTCCGCCAAAGTGCTTTGGTTCACAACGCCACCCGCGGAACTAAGAGTGACGCGTGATCGCGGACAACTTGGTCCGGCAACCATAAGGCGGCGGGGTTTCTCGTGTTCGCAGATAATGAGCAGGCTGTCATGTCGGGTGCAGCGCCGGGAGGGAGTTCCGCCGACAGCGTTTCGGCCTTCATCCGCTTGCCCGGTCGACCACTACCCCAACAAACCCGATTTTCAAACGCTCAGGAAGGATGGGTGCTTGGATTCCGGGGAGATCGAGGCAGGGAGTTATTCCACACCTGTAATGGCGGCCAAGACTGGACACGCGCCAATGTCGATCTGCCTGAGAAGGCTCGTTCCGTACATAGCCGCATAGCCGGCCAGGCATGGGTAGTAGAACTCGACGGCCGTGCAACCATATTCGAGGATCACGGGCGGAAGTGGCGTCAAGTTAGGATTACATCCCCTCCCTTCAGTAAGTTGTACGACCTTCCATTGAGGTGACGGGGGATCTCGCTGCATGAAGAATGGAAAGGAGCGAAGGGTCAGCGAAGGGAGCGAAGGGTCAGGGAGCGAAGGGTCGGAGCGAAGGGTCACCACCACCACGCTGGTCACCGATCCGGCGGGCAAGCAGAAGAAGTACTTCAACAACGCCTTCGGCCAATTGATCCGCGTGCATGAGCCGCTGACCAGTTCCACGCTGGTCGAATCAGCGCGCTATAATTACGATGTGATGGGCAGAATGCTGCAAGTACAGATGGGCGGCACTCCGCAGGGGACTTCGCCCACTTCTTTCTCCCAGACCCGCACATTCAACTACAACACCCAGGGTCAGCTGGGAGTTGGGGGGTCAGAGCGCTCTGCCCTGTATTCACTGACGGCTTCGGACGACCCACCAAATCCGCGGTGCGCAAGTCCACCGGGCCGGAAGTGTGGATCGTCACCGAGACCCAGTACGACGCCTGCTCCTGCTCGACGACCGGCAAAACCAAGAAGACCTCGCGGCCTTATCTGGCGAATAGCTCGCTCACGGCTACGGAGACCGTCTACTGGACCACGTCGACCTATGACGCGCTGGGCCGCGCAACGCAGGTCACCCTCCCCGACGGCAAGTACACCACCACCTCCTACGGGATCGATTCCACCGTTCTGGCCACCACCACGCTGGTCACGGACCCGGCGGGGAAGCAGAAGAAGTACTTCAACAACGCCTTCGGCGAATTGATCCGGGAGTAAGGGGTCAGAGCGCTCTGCGCCGTTTTTTCGGCATCACCTGGAACCGCCCTACGTCGATCCAGAATCCGGACGGCAGCTATTCTACGCTCTCCTACAACGACGCCTACCCGGCGTCCCGCACCGGAACCACGCCGCTGGGCCGCGTAAGCAAGGGAAATAGGGTCAGCCTGAACGCCGCCATTTTTCCCAGAGCGCTTCCAAGTACCAGGCGTATCTTTAAGACGTATGCCCCGCAAGAGGCGTTGTATCGAGCCGGGGGTTGCTTGCCAAATCACGCAACGTGGCGTCGACCGGTGCGAGACGTTCTCTTCCGACGAAGACCGCTCCACTTACCTGCAACTCTTCGCCCCGTACATGGGCGGCACGCAAGTACGCCTGCCGGGTTGGCGCCTGATGACCAACCACGTTCATTTTGATCGCTGTGCGTGGCAGGCGACAAAAGCAAGTGGTAACTGCTTCTGGAAAACGAAGCTGCCGAAACAGACGCAGGGGCCGAAACCATGATGCCTTCACTGACAATGTCTCGTGTCACTCTTGTTGTGCTGATAGCCCTTGTCCCATGCGTAACCGCCATACAAGGTCCGCCGATCCAGAGTGTTGTCAAGTTCGCGAGCCGTACCAGCTCCAGTCCGGGTCGGGGCAACGTGAGAGTCGTTAGCAAAGACAGGATATGGGTTGGTTTGAGCCGAACTGAAGACGGCGGTATAACTTGGGAAGAGATGGTTCCCCCGCCAGGAGACCCTGAGTTCAATCCTCCTCCGGTACGGTGGGTAACGTATGCAAACCACAAGAGAGCCTGGTTG
>CAYPHP010000219.1:0-6613 GCA_964410045.1 uncultured Acidobacteriota bacterium
GATCAGCGCCTACGACGGGATCCGTTGGGGGCCGGGACTGCCGCGTCAATTCCAATACGAACAGACCCAGAGCCGCATCGGCGGCAGCATCTGGCAATATCCCACGCGTTTCATCGAGAACTCGCCGATCTTCTGGGCCGACAAGGTGAAGACGCCGCTGATGATGATCCACAACGACGCCGACGACGCCGTGCCGTGGTATCAGGGCATCGAGTATTACCTGGCCCTGCGCCGGCTGGGCAAGGAAGTCTACATGTTCACCTACAACGGTGAGCCGCACGGCCTGCGCAAGCGCGTCAACCAGAAGGATTACACGGTCCGCCTGCAGCAGTACTTCGATCACTTCCTGAAGGGCGCGCCGCGTCCGGAATGGATGGAAAAGGGCATCCCGTTCCTGGAGCGCGACCAGGAAAAGGAAAAGATCAAGGCGCTGGTAAGCATCGACGAGAAATAGAACGTGGAGTGCGGTGGCTTGCCACCGCATGCGGCGGCAAGCCGCCGCACTCCATGTCGGAACAGGGGACAGCCTGATCTGCGCCGCGGGAGAAAAGCGCAGATTAGTGCCGTCACCGACACGAAGCACTGGAAACCGCCTCGCCGTTACGGCTGGGGCGCCAGGTCGATGATGGTCAATTCCGGGCGCGCCCAGAAGCGAACGCGGGGCGCCACGTCGCCCGATTCGCCGATTCCACGGTTCACGTACAGCCAGGTCTGGTCGACGCGATACAAGCCGGCTTCGTAGCGCTTGCCGAATTTCGACAAGGTGATGATCGCGCCAAAGAACGGCAAGGCGACCTGCCCGCCGTGCGTGTGCGCCGCACAGAAGAGGTCTACCTTGCGGCGCGCGGCTTCCTCGATTTCATCCGGTGAGTGGTAGAGGTAGACGGTCAGCACTCCTGGCGGAACTTTCTCCAGTGTTTGGATGGTTCGCCAGAAGCCGGCCAAGGAAACTCCGGCCAGCCAAAGCTCGGTGTCCCGGATGCGGATCGGAATCGCGTCTCCGTCCAGCTCGCGGACGCCGGTATTCCCGAACAAATCCATGCCCTCCCAGTTGGATACATCCCAATTTCCCTTCACTGCGTAGGTCGGAGCGATGGCCGCCAGCCGGATCATGCAGCGCCGGAAGACCGGTAATCCTTCTTCTTCGCTCAGAGCGTCGCCCGCAAATAAGATCAGGTCGGGCTTCTCGGCGGCCACCACTTCCGGCAGACGCTCTTCCAGGGCCGGCTTGCGCGCCGAATGCAGGTCGCCGAAATAGGCGATGCGAATGGGGCGGGCGTTCTTCGGGAGCTTGGCGCTGGTGATCCGCACCCGGGTGACCGACAGCCAATATGGCTCGACAAAATAGCCGTAGGCCATGCACAGGATGCCCACCGCTCCGAGGGCCAGGACCAAGCGCGCCCGCGACGCTCCCGGCCCGGCGCGCCACAGGCGCCGGATCAACACGATTGCCGAAAGCGCGTAGACGCTCCCCACCACGGTGAGGAACAAGGCCAGGCGGATCTTGTCCGAAAGCAGCATCTTCCTTCCCTGATTCTAACTGCCTTGCTTCAAAGCCCCTTCTTTGTTAACCTGCAATTACTGTGGAACGTAGAAAAGTTCTTCGAGTGCAGGTCAACTTCCCGGTGGACTTCGCCGCGGAAGGGATCAAGGGGCAAACGCGGGCGAAACAGATCAGCGAGTTTGGAATCCTCATCGGACCGCTGGATCACCCTCAACTGATGTCCGAGAAACACGTGCGTCTGCAGTTCACCCTCCCCACCTCGGAAGCGCTGGACGTCAAGGGCTACTGCGCCTACGTCACCACAACTTCCGCCGGCATCCGCTTCGAGACGATGAACGAGAAGACCAAGGGCGTGCTCGGGCGGTTCGTGAACAGCAGCGAAGAAGCCAGCCAGACCACGTAGCAGGTTAGTCGATTCCTACCACTGCAAGGGCCACAGCCAAAGCCCGTCTCTGGCCGGGCAGGGTATCCGCCTTATCCACACTCACGAATTCGTTCAAGGCGTGGGCGTTTCCTCCTCCGCGTCCGGAACCAATTGTGATGGCCGGAATTCCCAAGCCGATGGGAATGTTGGAATCGGTGCTGCTATACGTCAGGCGCGGAGTCATCTTCATTCCCACCGTAACGGCCAGAGCCGCCTGAACCAGTGGAGTATTGGGCGAGGTCTGGCCGCCCTTGCGATCGCCCACCAGCTTCAATTCCACCTTGACCGGGCCGGACACCGTGCTGCGAGCACGATTCTCCGCGGCCACCGCGATCTGCACGTCGGCCACGAACTTGCGCTCCAGTTTCTCCAGCTCAGCAGGCGACTCCGAACGCATGTCCACTTCCATCCACACGGTGTGCGGGATGGCGTTCACGGACGTGCCGCCGCCATATACGCCTACGTTGAAAGTGGTCTTGGGGCGCTGCGGCACTTTGGTGCGTGAGAAGCGGGCCACCGCGTTGCCCATGGCCATGGCCGGATTGACCATTCCAAACGCGCCGTAACTGTGACCGCCGGGTCCTTGAAACGTGACCCGGTAGCGCCGGCTGGCCACGCCACCGTTGACCACCGAGCTGTCATCGCCGCCGTCGAGGGAAATGAAGTTCTGGATGCGCCCCTGCAGCGGTCCCTTCTCGAACAAGTAACGCACGCCGCGCAGGTTACCCAAGCCTTCCTCGCCGACGTCGCCGACAAAGATCAAGTCGCCCTTGGTGCGAATATGGGCGGCGTCCAGAGCACGGATGAAGGCCAGCAACGTGGCCAGCCCGTGGGTGTCGTCCCCGATGCCCGGCGCGGAATACCTGGTCCCTTCCTTCTTCACGCGCACGTCGGTGCCTTCGGGAAATACGGTATCGAGGTGTGCGGCCAGCACCAGGTTGGGCCCGCCGCCGGTTCCCGGACGGTGTCCGACCACGTTGCCCTCCGCGTCGATCTCCACGTTCTTCAGACCCAGCTCGCGAAACTTGGCCAGAAGAGCCTTGGCGCGCGCCGCCTCTTTGAAGGGCGGCGCAGGGATTTCGGTCAGCTCCACCAGCTCGCGGATGAAGCGATCGTGTCCGGAATCGAGCGAGTCGAAGGCCGCTTTTACGTCGGGCCGCGCCAGCAGTGCGGGAACATCCAAGGCTGGTGCTTGACCGAAAGTCAAAAGGCAAAAGGCAAGAGTCAAAAGGCAAAAGGAAGGAAGTCGGAACATTTAGACTGGAACCTCTCTCACTCGGGCCAACACCACGCGGTCAATCTCGTCGTCGGCCAGGCTGTCGAGCTTCACATCGCGGAACAGGAACCAGCGCTCTTCGTGCTCCAGGAATCCGCCGGGCGCGATCTTGCCCAACGGAGCCAGGCTTTCCATCTCCAGCATCTTGGCGTTGGTGAAGCACTCGAAGGAAGAACCCATGTCCGGATACGCCGCTCCGGCCTGATACGCAAACTTCTTGACGAAGAGCTGGCCGTGATTGAGATATGCGGCCCAGCCGTCGAACATCGGCATACCGATCTTCTGCGGGCTGGTCGCTTGCGGATCCTGGCGCAACGCGATGTAGCGCTTGCCGAAATGCCAGCGCGGATCGCTGAGATCGGTGTAAGACCACAGGATCAGCGTGCTGGTCGGCAGCAGGTCCGCGGGATGCGTGCCGCGCGGAGGCAGCGGCGCGATGGCCGTACCGCCGGGCGCCATCACGCTCAGCGCCCAGGGCGCGGTTTCGATGTCCCACACGCCGCAATTGTGCAGCCGATGGATGACGCGCACGCCGCTGCCCTCAGCGTCGAGGCGGATCTCGATCTCCTTCTGGATGCCGGTGAGCTGCTCGGCCGGCTGGAGAGCGCGCAATCCGCCAGGGACGGCTTCCACGGCCACGGGAGAATTGTCGTGCTGATACGTTCGCGGCCGGTTCTCGGGCGCGATCCAGAGGCGGTGTCCGCCGTAGCTGCGGTATTCCTCGCCGCCGGTCTTGCCCAGAAACTCAGGAACCTCACGAAACTGGTTCTCGCCACCGGCGAATCCGTAGCGCATGATCCGCGGGCCCACGTCGGAAGTAACGATCAGTTCGACCGCCTCGTTGCTCAGGCGGTAACAGTTCGGCCAGCCCTGGTACGAGACTTTTTCCATGCTGGTCAGTATGCCAGCAACTTCTGTACCGCGACACGAAGATCGGCAACCTGGGGCAGGACCGCTTCCTCCAAGTTGGGCGCAGACGGAATAAAGCAGTCGGGAGCGCCCAGACGAGTGATGGGCGCATCCAGCGAGTCGAAGCAGTTGGCGGCGATACGGGCGGCCACCTCGGCTCCGAAGCCCATGAACAAGGAATCCTCGTGGGCCACCAGAACGCGATTGGTCTTGCGCACCGACTTGTAGATTCCTTCTTCATCAAGCGGCGTGATGCTGCGCAGGTCGACAACTTCGAGCGACACGCCGTCCTTTTCCATCTGCTCGGCCAATTCCATGGCCAGCCAGACGGTGCTGCCCCAGGTGATGATGCTCACGTCCGTGCCTTCGCGGCGGACCCGCGCCTTGCCGAATGGGACCAGGTAATTGGCGTCCGGCTCGGCGGCACGGGCCGACATGCGGCGGTACAGACCCTTGTGCTCCAGGAAAACTACAGGATCTTCGCAGCGCGCCGCGGTCTTGATCAGACCCTTGGCGTCGTCGGCAGACGACGGATAGACCACGTGCCAGCCCGGCGTGTGCGAGTACAAGGCCTCGACGCAGGTGGAGTGCCACGGGCCGCCTTTGATGTATCCGCCCTGAGCGATGCGCAGTACTATGGGGCCGCTCCACTCGCCGTTCGACCGCCAACGCACGGTGGAAATCTCGTCGCGCACCTGCATGAAGGCCGGCCAGGAGTAGTCGGCAAACTGGATCTCCACGATCGGCTTGTAGCCGCCGATGGCCATGCCTCCGGCGATGCCGACGATGCTGGCTTCGGCCAGCGCCGAGTTCTGCACCCGTCCAGGGAAGGCGCGCGAGAGTCCTTTGGTCACGCCAAACACTCCGCCCTTGGGATCGTCAATGTCTTCGCCCCACATCACGATCTTGGGATTGTGCTCCATCTCCTCGCGCAGCCCGCGATTGATGGCTTCCACCATGGAGATCGGTTCCATGGAGACATAACCAGGCGTGGTCTCCTCGAACGTGGGCTTGTTGTCGGAGTAGATGTGGGAGTAAACCGTTTCGGGGTTGGGCGGCGGAGCGGCGTCGGCTTCGTCGGCCGCCTGATTCACCGCTTTCTTGGTGCGCTCCCGGATCGCCTCGATCTCCTGCTGCGACATCATGTGGCGGCGGATCAGGTATTTCTCGGTCTGCAGGATGGGATCGCGTTCCGCCAGTGCGGCCAGTTCTTCGTCGCTGCGATACTTGCGCTGATCGTCGGAGGAGGAATGCGGATCCATGCGGATCACTTGGCCTTCCACCAGCGCCGGTCCATGTCCCGCTCGGATCCGTTCGATCACCCCTGGCAAGGTCTGGTACATCGGTTCGTACCATGTGCCGTCCAGGTTGTATGTGGGCATGCCGAATCCCTCGGCGATGCGATGCACCTCCGAACTGGTCTGGCTGGCCTGGGGAACGCTGATGGCGTAGCCGTTATTCTGGATCACGAACAGTACCGGCAGCCGTTCGCGGCTGGCCCAATTCAACGCCTCGAAAAACTCGCCTTCGCTGGTAGCGCCTTCGCCGGAACTCACGTAAACCAACGCGTCGCTTCCATCTGCGCGTAGAGCCTTGGCGGTCCCCACGGCCACCAGGTACTGCGAGCCGGTGCAGGCGGTCATCGACACCAGGTTGCGCCGCCGGCATGAAAAATGCTCGGGCATGTTGCGGCCATTCGAGTTCGGATCGCCCTCGCGTCCCAGCATTCCCAGGAAAATATCCTTGGGCTCCATGCCCAGCGCTACGGCAACGGCCTTCTCCCGGTAATAGGTGTAGAACCAGTCGTGGCCGGGCTTGAGCAGCATGGTGATGCCGATCTGGATCTTCTCGTGCCCGCGCGTCGAGGCATGGAAGCCGCACTTGCCCTGGCGCACGAAGACCTTCATGCGCTCCTCAATGTAGAACGTCTTCAGCATCTTCTCGAACAGTTCAATGACTTTTTGATCCGGAACGATAGCGCGCTCCGGCAATGTCTGCGTGGCCAAGAAATCCTCCCTCAAAGGTTGGTGAATCGGGCGTGTTCTCATAGAATAGCACAGGCGGCGCGCGCTTCTGGTGAAGCCCAGCGCGCCGCAGACGTGGCGCTGCTGCGCCCTCTGAGGACCATGGCCGCACTGGACAGCAGGATCGACACGGCGTCCGCCGGGTTCAACGCGAATCAGCGCGCCATGGTGGCGCGGCTCACCGAGATCAAGAACGAAGAAGAAGTCATCCGCCAGGGCGGGGGCAAAAAGGCGATCGACGCCCAGCACAAGAAAGGACGGCTGACCGCGCGCGAACGCGTTGCCTTCCTGCTGGATCCAGGCACGGACTTTCTGGAACTGGGCATCTACGCCGCTTTTCAAATGTACGAAGAGTGGGGCGGCGCGCCCGCCGCGGGCGTGATCACCGGACTCGGCCGGGTTTCCGGCCGCCTGGTGATGATCATCGCCAACGACGCGACGGTGAAGGCCGGCGCGTTCTTCCCGATGACCGCCAA